>JALYTV010000058.1 GCA_030854105.1 Verrucomicrobiota bacterium
GGCCCAGTCCTGTAGGTATTCCCAAGTGCCGTCATTCGAAAAGCCATCGACAACGACAACCTCCCAATCTTCAAACTCTTGGAGGCGAATTGATTCGACGCGCTGCCGTAAAAACCGACAACTGTTGCGAACCGGGAGCGCAATGCTAATGCGTGGGATCCGACGCTTCAATGAGATACTACTTGGCAGAACTACCCTGGCTAATCGGCGGACGCTCAAATCCGTCAGTTCTGTTCAAGCTCTTTGTAAATTTCCAAGCTAAAATTCCCCGCCCGATTTCTGCCGCGCTGCAGTAGGTCGGAGAGCAGGGTCAGTTCTCACTTTTCACAATTTGTCGCAGCGTATCGGGGACATTGCACTTGCCGAGCCGGGCCCGTACGGCAGCGCAGTTCCAGAATGCTCTCCCGGTCTTTGTCATCGCAAGAAATATCCGGCCATCGACCGAGTCTGCTCCGCAGATGATAGATTGCTCCATCAAATTCAGGGGGAAGCCGGCGCGCTGCATTCCTCGTCTTATCTTCCTGCACACCGTCCGGTCGATCAAAAATTACCGGCAGATGGAAGCCGCCCTGAGTCTTCCCGAACTCAAGCGCGTCTTGCGGCGTGGGGCTCGCTTCCCGCAAGATCGAGCTGGTTCATAGGCGAATCGAGTCGGATTGCGAAGGTGTCGCACTGTAAACAGGCGAATCCCGGCGGGACTGGGCGAGTTACAGCCGTAATCGCCTCGGTTGCGATCGAATTTCCCGTTTTACAGCTTTAATCGGCGGCGTGGCCGGCGAGATTTGATACTTTACAGTTGTAAAGGGGCGAATCTTGCCGCGATTTTCACTTCAATAGCTGTAATTGCGAGATTTGTAGGCTTTCTTCCGGGTCCTGAGTGCCCAAGCCCCTCGCACCGGCACAAAAAACCAGACAAAAGACCCCGAAGGCGGCGTTAATCTTCCTGAATCCAAACCGTTGGGCTCATGCATCCCATCGGTAACCAGCGCGCTCACCTCCACCTCACCCGCCTATGTTTTTCGCCTCTTTTCTCCAAGATGTCCGGATCGGTCTGCGCGTGCTTTTCAAAGACAAAGCGTTCTGCATTCTCGCCGTGACCGTGCTTGCGCTCGGCCTCGGGGGCGTGACTTCGCAGTTCGCGATCGTGAACGCATTCGTCCTGCGCGGGTTCTCGTTTCCGCATCCGGAGCAACTCGCCAGCGTCGGGCTCATCGACCCGAAAGCGGACGCGCAGACAAATAATTTCGGCAACGGCAACGTCCCGTCGGTGCAGGATTATCTCGACCTGCGCGCGGCGCAGCAATCCTTCGCGTTAATGGCGGCGTATCTCAATGGCTCCACTATCAACGTGTCGTATAAGAATAATCCGCAACGGCACACTGGCGGTTATGTCACCGAAGATTTTTTCAAGATCATCGGCGTGCGTCCGATTCTTGGCCGCGATTTTACCGCGGAGGATAACAAACCCGGCGCGCCGAAAGTCGCCATCATCGGCCACGAACTTTGGCAGCGCGATTTCAACAGCGACCCAAACGTCATCGGCCAGGCGCTGCGCATCAACGGAAAAGCCGCCACCGTCATCGGCGTGATGCCGGCCGGATTCAAATTTCCGATCAGCGAAGAACTTTGGGTGCCGTATTTCAACGAGTTTCCACCGAAACCGCGCGGCGATCCCGGTGCCGCTGGCCCGCAAATACTCGGCCGGCTGAAATCGGGCGTGAGTTTGGATGAGGCGAACACGGAATTCACCGGGCTCGCTAAACGGATGGCGCTGGCGAATCCGAAAACGAACAATCAGCTCACCTCCGCGAGCGTGCTGCCGCTCTTGAACGCGTTCACCGGCCCGCAACTGCGCCAGACCGTTTACGCCATGCTCGGCGCTTGCATCGTGATTTTGCTCATCGCCTGCGTGAACGTGATGAACATGCAATTCGGCCGCGCGGCCTTGCGCGCACGTGAGCTGGCCATTCGCGGCGCGCTCGGCGCCACGCGCACCCGGCTCGTGCGCCAGATGCTGACGGAAAGTTTGCTCGTTGCCGTGATGGGCGCGATCGCCGGCATCGGGCTCGCGTATTGGGCGATCGACCTGCTCATTCGCACCACGAGCACGCTGCCGTTTCCGTTGCCGTATTGGGTGACGTTCAACATCGACGGCAAAGCGCTCGTCATCACGCTCGCGGCCATGTTTGTCGCTACGCTGGCGTCGGGATTAATCCCGGCGCTCTTGGCCGCGCGTGGCAATTCCGCCGAGATGATGAAGGAAGGCGGCCGCGGCAATAGCAGCCGGCTCGTCACCGTGATCACGCGTGTGCTGGTCGTCGCGCAGATCGCGCTGACTGCCGCACTCCTCATCGCGTCGGCGCTGCAAGTCCGTTCCATTCGCAACCAGGTAAAACTCAATTACGGCTACGACGAGAACGGCGTCTTCAGCGCGCGCATGGCGCTGATGGAAGGCGCGTATCCGGACGAGGAAGCGCGCCGGCAATTTTTCGTGCGCGCCGTCCGGCAATTGCGCGCGGATCCCGCTTTCGACGGCGCGGCCATGAGCGATCGCTTTCGCATGACCTTCGCGAATTTCGGCCAATACGAAATCGACGGGCAAACTTACGTCGCCGATCGCGATCGGCCGCGCGGCAATTCCGAAGCCGTCTCCGACCATTATTTCAGTACGCTGGGTTTGAAAATTCTCGAAGGCCGCGATTTTACTATCGACGACAGCGACGCGAAGCAGCCGGTCGCGATCGTGAACGCGAGTTTCGCGCGCAAGTATTGGAAAAACGAAAGCCCGCTCGGACGGCGCGTGCGTTTCTTCAATCCCGCGCAACCGCCACCGTGGCGCACCATCGTCGGCGTGGTGCCCGACACGCTGATGCAAGGCCCGTTCAACACGCAAACGGATAACGCCGGCTTTTATGTGCCGCTGCTCGGCGCGTCGCCGGCTCCGCAATTCTGCACGCTGGTGGTGCGACCGCACGGCGGCCAAAGCGCGGAAACGCTGGGGCCGGCGCTCAGCAAAGCGGTGGCAAGTCTGGACGCCGATCTTCCTGTTTATTTTCCCGGCACGCCGGCGCGTTTGCACGACGAAATTCTCGGCGCGAATCGCGTGATCGCTTCTTTGTTCGGCATCTTCGGCGCGGTAGCGTTCCTGTTATCCGCCGTCGGGCTCTACGGCGTGATGAGTTTCTCGGTGAACCAGCGCACGCAGGAATTCGGCATTCGCATGGCGCTCGGCACGGACGCGGCGCGCATCTTCGGCATGGTGATGAAACAAGGCGCGTGGCAACTGGCCATCGGCCTCGCGCTCGGCATCGGCGCGGCCGCGTTCTTCCTCGGCGTGCTCGCCGCCGGCGCGCTGGAAAACATTTTGTTCAAAGTGAACGCGCTCGACCCGCTGATTTATTTTTCGGTCGCGAGCTTGCTTACGCTTGTGGCCGCGATTTCCTGTTTCGTGCCGGCGCGCCGCGCCACCCGCGTGAACCCAATGGTCGCGCTTCGCGCCGAATAAAGCTGAGCGGGTCGGCTATGATCCAAGCGTTCGGCTTCTTTGCAGAGGCGCTTGTGCCAAGCTCCTAGTAAGTCATCTCATAAATGCAGCTCGGTTCGAGGATGGCGTCTTCGGCGCGAGGGCGCGCCAGCTCCAACAGTCGCCCTTGGAGCAAGCCTGGAGCCGGCCCGCCCCCGGGGCCGGTCTTTATGAAATGGCTTGTAATCTTGCAGACCAGCGTCTGGCACAACGCCGCGACATTCCGACCGCTACCGGTAGGCGAGACTCCGTCGAGGCGAGGCAATCGCCGGCTGCGCGGAGCGTCGCCCTACCGACACTTTGCGCGCAGAGCAAGCGGGTCGGCTAAAGGCGGCGCCCGTAAATGGTCAGATCGCGTTGTTTACCATCCAGGCGCGCAACGCCCGGCAGCAAACCCCAGCGCTCGAAACCGGCGTTGGCAAACAGCGCGATGCTCGCTTCGTTCACCGCGAAGATGAGGCCAACCAGCGCGTGCATTTTCAGTTGCGGCCCGCGCGCGATCGCTTCCTGCATGAGCGCGCGACCGATCCCGCGCCGGCGGAATTTGTCGTCCACGTAAACGCTCACTTCGATGGTGCCGCGATAAGCGCAACGCGGCAGAAACTCGCGGCAACTCAGCCAGCCCGCGACCATGCCATCGTTTTCCGCGACCCAGATGGGATATTCATCGGGCGAATGCGCGCGGAACCATTCGCGCCGGCCGTCGACGGTGACGGGATCGAGCTGCGCGGTGGAAATGCGCGACGCGATGCCGAGATTGTGAATGGCGACGATGACGGGCAGATCGGCTTCGACCGCGTGCCGCAATTTCATGCCGCGCGCGTGGTGTCGAAGAGCGCGCTGACAAACGTCGGCTGAAACGCGCCGCCGTCCGTCGCCCCGATTTCAAAACGCGGACTGATCAAGCCTTGCGCGGCGCAGAAAATTTCCAGATCGCTGCGGCCCGCGCGTTGCACTTGCTCGCCCACCGCGCCGGACGCGAGCGCGGGCGTATTGCAATCGCGCGAAAGATGACCGAGCACGACGCGCTCCAGCTTTCCCGGAAGCAATTGCTCGATCACGCTCGCCGCCGCGGCGTTCGAGAGATGGCCATGTCGCGACATGATGCGCTGCTTCACCGGCCATGGCCGCCACTTGTCTGCCTGCAAAAGTTTTTCGTCGTGATTCGTCTCGATCATGAGCGTGTGCACCTCGCGCAAATGTTCGAGCAACATCTTGGTCGCGTAACCGAGATCGGTGATGTAACCGAGCGCGCGTTGACCGGCGTGGAACGCGTAGCCGACGGGCTCGACCGCGTCGTGCGGCACGGAAAACGTCTGCACCGTGATATCGCAAATGCTGAACTCCGCGCCGGTGCGAAAGAGGCGCCAGTTTTTGTGCGCGCTCAGCGATTCGGCCCGAATCGCTTCTGCCGTCAGCGCGTTGGCATAGATCGGGATGGCAAATTTGCGGCAAAGCACTTCGAGCCCGCAGACGTGATCGCCGTGCTCGTGCGTGAGCAGCACGCCATCGAGTTGCTCCGGGCGCACCCCGCATTGTTCGAGTCGCACCACGAGCTGACGCGCGCTCAAGCCGCCATCGATCAGGATGCGGCAGTGATCGGTCGAGACGAGCGCGCTGTTGCCGGCGCTGCCGCTGCCGAGCATCATGAGACTGAACACGCGCCCTTTTTAACGGAGAGCAAACCCGCGCACAAACGGAAACCGATGTTGCCGCCACAAAAAATCGATATCTGGGTGATCGCGCTGGCTGAAATCCCGGCGTCGCAAGATTTCGAAATGCTTTCCGCGGACGAACAAGAGCGCGCTGCTTGTTTTCGGCACGCGCGGGAACGCGAGCGTTTTCTCGCGACGCGTGTCGCGCTGCGAAAAATCGCGGGCGATTTGCTGGGCCTCGCGCCGGCGGCGGTGCAATTCCGGCGCGATCCGAATGCGAAACCGCAAATCGCGAATGCGACGGCCGCGCCCTGGCATTTCAATCTCGCGCTCGCGGATGGAATCCTAGCCATCGCATTCACGCGCAGCGGGCCGATCGGCATCGACCTCGAACGCGTCGATCCCGACGTCGATCTGCGCGAATTATCCGCGCGCTTCGTTTTGCCCCGGGCCGGCGAGATAACGCCGCGGCAACATTTCCAGGATTGGGTCGCGCGTGAAGCGATGGGAAAATGCAGCGGACGCGGCTTCGCCTCGATTGTACGTCCGGAAAACTTCGCGGTTCACTATTTCGAGCCCGCGCCGGATTTCGTCGGCTGCCTCGCGACCGCAGCGACGTCAGACAGCGCGCTCATTTTTCACGACGCACTGCCGGCGGAACGCGCGCGCTGACGTTTCTCCGCGCGCAGGAACGCCGGCAGAAATGTCTTTACCTGATCGCCGACGAACATGTCGACGTGATTGGCTGGCAGCTTTTGATCATGCACGCGCGCGCCGACGAGATAACGCCAGTAGATCGACGTCGAAGTCGCATCGTGCGGGGTGAAGAGCTCGACCTCCAGCGGTTGGCGCTCCGGGAAAAATTCGCGGTTGATGGTCGCGTAGTAATCGAAGTCAGGCGGCAGTTTCTCCAGTTCCGGATTTGCCAGCGCAGGCCATTTGCGCAAACGCGACTCCAGCGCGCGCCGGCGATGGCGGAGATAGCGCGGCCAACGCCAACCGGGCGTGAGGAGCAAGCGACCGAAGTGCGGCAACAGACGCGGACGAATTTGCTGCCAGGTGCGCCTCACGTGCACCCCGCGCGGTAGATTCAGCGGCGTGGTGTCGACGATGTAAAGACAGCGCACGCGCTGGCCGCGCCGAAGCAATTCGCACGCGGTCGCGTAGGCGACCATGCCGCCAAGCGAGTGACCGAAAAGTTCGTAAGCCTGCCCCGGATGCGCGCGCACCATTTCGTCGGCGTAGTGCCGCGCCATTTCTTCGAAGGTGCGATGCCGCGCGCAGCCGCCGTGTTCGATTGCTTGCAAGCCGACGACGGGCCGGTGTCCATTGAGGGCGCGAGCAAAATCGAAAAAATGAAAAACGCCGCCGCTCCAGCCGTGAAAGGTAAAGAGCGGCACGCCGGCGCATTCGGCATTCAAACGCAGCAGCGACGTGTAATCGCCGCTGTCGTCATCGCGTTCCAGCCGCAACGCCAGCAGCGCGATCGTCGGGTGCGTGAACAATTCATGCAACGACAGCGCGAGGCCGAACTCGCGTTCGAGGCGCGAGATCATGCGCACCGCGAGCAGCGAATTGCCGCCGAGATCGAAGAAATTGTCAGACAGCGTGATCACCACTTGCTCGCCGAAAAGTTCCCGCCAGAGTCGCAGCAATTTTTTCTCAGTCGGCGTGGCGTCGGGAGAATCGTCCACGACGGTGGCGGCTTTCGCGCGCGCACGATACGCCGCCGACAAGGCGCGCCGATCCACTTTGCCGGCCGGCATGATCGGCAAACTCGGAAGCGTGACGACATCCGACGGGCGCAGATGCGCGGGCAACCGTTGCGCCATCCAATTCCGGAACGCGGTCGCCTCGAACGCGCCGGCCGGAACCAGGTGTGCCACGAGCCGGCTCGCCGTTTCCTCACCTTCCAGGGTCACGATCGCGCTTTGGATTTGCAGATGTTCCTCCAGCGCCACTTCCACTTCGCCAAGCTCCACGCGATGCCCGCTAATTTTTACCTGCTGATCGCGCCGCCCGACGAAAACGATCTGGCCGCGGGCGTCGACGTAACCGTAATCGCCGCTGAGATAGAGACGCGCGAATTCCGCGGAGTGCGGATTGGCGACGAATTTCTGCGCGGTCATCTCTTCCTGGCCGCGATAGCCGCGCGCCACGCCGACGCCCGCGATGGCAATCTCGCCCGTGATACCCGGAGGTAAACGCCGCCGTTGCGCGTCGAGCACATAGACTTCGTAATTCGGCAGCGGCCGTCCGATCGGCACGTTGATGTCATCGGGCGCGGCGCCATCGCACGGATCGAAAATCGTGGTTACGATCGCGACTTCCGCCGGCCCGTAAACATTTAGCCACTGCGCGCGGCCCTCGGTCAGGCGTAACCATTTCGCCACCATCTGCGCATTCGCTTTTTCCAGCGTACAAACGACCAGACGCAGACCGGGCGGAATGTCGTCGGGCGAAGTGAACTCGCGCGCCCACTCCTGCCAGTACGAAGTCGGGAGCACGGCGACGCTGATTTTCTCGCGCCGCAGCGTGTCGTTGAAATCGGCGAGCGTCAGCGGCCCGGTCTCTTCGGGATAAAATAGCGTCGCGCCGGCCGAGAGGGTGAAGAAGATTTCCGAAATCCAATAATCATTTCCCGGCTGCGCGCGCGCGATGCGGATATCGGCGGGGTTCATCGCGTATGCGCGCGTCAGGGCGGCGATCGTGTTCGCGAGAGGGAAATGTTCCGTCTCTATGAATTTTTTATCGCCGGTGGAACCGGAGGTGTGCACCAGATAACAGAGATCGCCGGGACCGCGCGCGCGTCGCGGCGGCGGGACGGCTCCGCTCATAGCCGACGCGATCTCGCGATAACTGATCGCGTTGGCCACGACCGCGCACGTTTCGTCTAGGAGCGCGTCGTCTGTGATCACGCTCGTCACCGGCAAACGCCGGAAGATGGCGTGCCGCTCCGCCGCCGGCGCGTTCGGGTTGAGCAGGAAAAACGCCGCGCCCGAGCGCAAAATCCCCAACACTACGCAAGCGAGTTCCGCGCCCTGCGGCAGGACCACGGTGATTATTTCCTCCTTGGGAAAACGGCGGCGCACATTGGCTCCGATGATTTCCGCACGTTCGCCGAACTCGCGATACGTGATGTCGCGACCGTGCTCCCGGAACGCGATCGCGTCGGGTCGCGCTCGGATTTGTTGCTCGATGCGCTCGTGCCCGAGCGCTTCCTTCATTGCTGCGCGCGGGCCGAAGGTCGCAGGCGCGAGCATCGCTTCGTCCTCCTCGCCCAGAATGTTGATCGCACCGATGTTCTGCTCGGGATCGCGGACGAACGCTTCAAAGATTGCCTGGAGCCCGCGCGCCATCGCGGCGGCGACCGCGGCGTTACCGTCGCTTTCCTGCCAGGAAATTTCGACTTCGAGTCGCGGCGTCGCGAAGGCGCCGACCATGATCGGGACGTCTGTGGTTTGCACGAGCTCGGCGTCGCAGCGATGTGGCGGGAACCCGGCACGCGCCAACTGCGCCGGCAAACGCGCGCGCTGGAAATTGATGATTAACGGCGGCGCGCCCGGATCGAATCCAACCCACTCGGCCATCTGCGCCAACGAACCGTGCTCGAGCTCGCGTTGCGCGACCCAGCGCGCCCGCACGTCCCGAAGCCAATCGCGCACGTTGATCCCATCCGGCATCGCGAGCGACAACGGGAGCGTGTTGACCATAGGCCCGGCGATTTCGTCGCTGCCAGGCAGCGCGAAACGGCGCGCTTCCCGCATCGTTGCGAGCACGACGCTCTGCGAATCCGTGGTGCGCGCGAGCCAGAGAGCGACGGCGGCGTTGACTAATGTGTTGAGGGTAATGCCGGCGTTCCCGGCGAGTTCGCGCAGCGCGCGATCCATTTCGCTCGTGATTGGAACGCACGCGCGTGTGGCGCCTTCCACCGCCAGCATGCCGCGCACTTCCGGCAACGCGGTGAACGGAGCGCGCAAAATTTCGCGCCAGCGTAGAGCATGCTGGCTGACATCGAACTTTGCGCGCCAAGCGAGGCAATCGAGAAAATCTGGCGACGCTTCCGGCAGCGATTCTTGCTCGGTCCGCGCCCGATCGTAGTTCGCAAAAACATCGCGCATGGCCACGGCAATAGAAACGCTATCGAGCACAATGTGATGAGCGGTGATGACAAGAATATGATTCGCGCCGGTGAGCGTGAGCAGCGTCGCGCGCCATGGCGGTTCGTCGCCGAGCCGCAAACCGCGCGCGCGATCTTGCCGCAAAAAATCCTCGAGCTGCTCCACCGTTCTTCGCTCGATCGCGCCGCTCTTTGCCGTGCGGGTTTGCCAAAGTTCACCGTCGCGCCACGAGAACTTCGCCATGAACCCGGCGTGCCGCCGCAAGGCATCGGCAGCGCCGCGCAGGAAGATTTCCGGCGCGATCGGCTCGTGCAATCGCAGCACGACCTGCAAGACGTAGGGATCGGCGGCGCCCGGACGAAGCGAGGCGAGATACATCGCGCGCTGTAATCCGGTGCAACGTTCCCATCGTTCCTGAATCGTCTCCGCCACGCACCAAAAAGAGCGGAACCGCGCGCGTTTGGCCAGCCGCGCCTGTCATCGAGCCAGGCAGACGCGAGGCGAGCGATCGTCAGTCGACCCGATCCATCAGCGCGAAGATGTGCTGCTTCTTCGCGCCGTAATCGAGCGCGCGGAAATGGCGAATTTCGTCGAGCCGGCGCGCGGCGTTGAGCGTGTCGAGATATTGCGTGTAGCTGACGGCGAGCTCGCAGGTTTCCAAATAACGCGCACGCAAATTCTCGTCACGGAAGGAGTCCGGGCATTGCCGGCTGAACAAATGAAAGCGCAACCAGCGACGATCGGTGCGCGAGACGCGTTGCGTTTTGCGAAAGAACGCGACGAACAAGAGCAGCACCAGATAAGTGTCGACCTGTGCCTGCAGTTCGAGATCGCGGGCGAAATCTTCCGATGCGATGGCGCGTTCGCCGTTCTGAAATTGCAACGCCGCGTGCAGCGCGTGATTTAATTCCTCCACGAAAACGATGAGTTGGCGAATGTTACCATCGTGCAGGCTGGCGCGCGGATCGTGCCGCTCCAGCTGCTCGATGAGCCAGCGCGAATAATAAATGCCGACGTAAAGGCTGTCGCCCGCGTACCGCAAAAAGGTGCGAGCGATTTCGTTCAGCTCGCGCGCGGATGCGCCCGCCGCCTTCGACAATTGCGCGCAACGATTTTGATCGATCAGGCAATCTTCCAGATTCACGCCGACCTGCGCGTAAGTGCGCTCGAGCAGTTTTTGGATTTGCGAGAAGAGCGTCTCGTTCATGCGCGAGCTGATTTGTTTTCACACGAAGTCCACGAAAGACACAACGGAATCATCTCTTTTCGATCGGAACCTTCGTGTTCCTTTGTGTCCTTAGTGTGAGACATCTTAAAGAATCCTCGGACGTGAATCGTCATCGAGATTGAGCAGCCGATCGGAAAGCTGATTGAGCGCGAGGCGCACATCGCGGAAACGATCGGCAAGTTCGAGGTAAACGTCATTCAAGTCGCAACGGCGCGCGGTGGCATGCGAGGCGACGAGATGAAAATTCTGGCGCCCAACCGCTTCGTAAAAGCCGAGGTCGGGCGCGCCGCGCTCGCGGCGGCGTTGCGTGTTATCGAGGAAAATGCCGCTGAGGAAGAGCGAGTAATTGCCGGCGTGCGCGCGCAGCAGGAAGACCTGCTCGGGTGTGGCGCGAGAGAGCGCGATCAGCATGTCGGCAATGTATTGGTGACAAACGCCGCCGTCGCCGGGCGTGCCGTGCAGCGCGGCCGCGCGCGAAAAAGTTTCCAGCAACGACGCCACGTAATCGCACAGCTTGCGATCCGTCACGCCGGCGTCTTTCAAGACGTGGCGCGCGAGGACGTAGAAATAAAACTGCGAGGAGATGCGCAGTTGGCCGGCGTGGGAAAGAATCGCTTCGACCAGGCGCGGCGAATCGAGCACGGCGTCGCGCGTCTCGTTATCGGAGAGCAGGTCGACCAGGCAAACGTGCTCGGCCGGGGAGCGCGCGAGAGTGCGGACGATGAAATCGAAATCCGCCGCCGTGAAACGCGCCCGACAATTCGCCTGCACCATCACAAGGCCTGCATATCAGCATCGATGGTGCCATGGCAAGATGATCGCTGACGTGCCGATTAGCGCGCCGGACGTGCGGGCACTCTGTCATTGCGAGCGCAGCCGAGGAATCTCCGCGTGGCGCTCCCTGTCAGGTTTTCGCAGGGGGATATCTCAACTCCGCTCGACATGACAAAAAGAGAGAGGTTCCGCGAGAACGCGATGCCTTTTCGAAAATGGCGGAAGGGGTGGGATTGCCGAAGCTGCCGCTTCGGCTCCGGAGTCAGAGCCGCTGAGGCGGCGATCCCCTGCGCTGGCGCGCCCCGCCGGTCGAACTGCGTTCTCATCCCTTGAGTTCGCAAACGGGAGAGCAGTGCCGTTGAAAGAAAGCGCGATGCCGTGAGAGATGGCGGAAGGGGTGGGATTCGAACCCACGGTGGGTTTAACCCCACGTTCGATTTCGAGTCGAGTGCCTTAAACCAACTCAGCCACCCTTCCCCGTTGCGGGTTTACTGAAGCGCGACGCTCGGGCTTTGCAAATCGGGTCGACTAACGACCGATCGCTATTTCTCCACAAACGTTTTCAGCCGCGCCAGCGCCGAGTCCCAGTGCTGCGAGATTTCCTCCAGATAATCGCGCGCCGCCGCCAGCGGTCCCGGTTCCAGCTCGAACAAGCTCTCGCGCCCGGCGAATTCGCTCCGCACCAAGTGCGCCTCCTCCAGCACGCGCAAGTGTTTCGTGATCGCCTGCCGCGTCATGGGTGAGCCCTGCGCGAGCTGCGTGATGGAACAGGGCGCCTGCTGGCACAAGCGCGCCAGCAGGGTGAGTCGCGTCTCATCGCCCAGCGCGGCGAAGACCGGCGCGTGCCTGCGCAGCACCGGCCTCGCCGCCAGCGGACTACGCGTTCTGCGCGACATGCTCCGCGATGCTCTCCAATTGCATGACCCAGCCTTCGCCATGTTTCCGGAACGCCAGCGCGCGGCGCGCCTCAGGGATTTTGCTAAAGCCCGATTCAACGACGGTCAGGCGCGTGCCGCTTGGAATTTCCTCCAGGCGAAATTCCACCAGCGTCGGCGTCTCCTTGGAATAATCGACGCCCTTCTCCAGGGAAAATGGATGCCAGGTGTAGGAAAAATATTTCTCCGGCTCCATTTTCTTCACCTCGAGCGCGAGCGTCACTTCGCCGTATTCCTTCGTCGACATCTGCCCCTGCGACTTTTTCCCGACCGCAAACGGCTCGGTCAGATTCACGCCGAACCACTCGGAAAATTCCCGGTGATCCGTCAGCGCGCGCCAGACCCGCGCGCGCGGCGCCTTGAGTTCAATCTGCTTCTCGATCCTGTCTTCCGCGATGGTGGTAGTTGCCTCATTCATGCCTCCCACCTTAGCGGCCGAATTCATTCACGCAACCATATAGTTGCGTGAATGTTTACCCGCGGCGGAGAGATGGCGGCGGGGATTGGGCGGGGCGGCGGCTCGCGGCGGGCGCCGCGGCGTTCCTCGTGGTAGCACGAATTTACGCGGGCGCGGTTCGCCGCAGAGACTGGCGGCTGCCATGCCCGGTAAGAAAGCCTCGCGCGCCAGCAAGCAGTCACCGGCCATACGAGCGACCCGGCAAACCTTCATTCAAATACAGGTCACCCGACGACGAGCCTGCGCCGTCGCCGCTGACGCCGCGCGAGGAGGAAGTAGTGGCGCGTGCCGGCCTCGGCGAAGAAAATCTCGAGATCGCCGTCGGCACCGGCGAACGAAACATCGAAAAGCACATGAGAAACACCCGCGAGAAAATCGGCGCGAAAACGCGCACCGCAGTGGTGTGGTGCTGGTATGAACGGAAGATCGCGCAGCTGGAGCTGCGCCTGTGCGAACGCGGCTAAACGGGTCGACTGACAACCGGTCGAAATCGTGCCAGCACGAATTTACGAATGGCCGCGATGCGGAGCAAAATACGCGGCGCCATGGGAACCCGGTTGACCCGCCAGCTCTGTCGCGCGTTTCTCCCGCGCAGACAACTCGAGGAGCGCGTCCAAGATTCCCCCGTACGCGTCCGAGTCCGACGCGCACGCGTCCAACTTCCATGCGCGCGCATCCAGCCTCCCTGCGCACGCCGGGATCTTCCCCACGCGCGCAAAAATCTTCCCGGCGCTTCGCCGCACGAGGGAAAGGCCCGTTTTCGCAGTGAACCAACCAAGGAAAGAGGCCCAAACACAACTGTGACAAAATCCAGTTACCTCAGCAGCTCCGACGACGGTTTCGGCCATCAACTCCAGACGTTCAAAATCGCCATCGGCGCCTCTGCCGCCGGCCTCGGCGTCACCGCCGCGCAAGCGGGCGATGCAGATCACTCGCGTCGGCTAAACACGATCGGTGGTTAAAGAAGACCGTTGGCCGATGGAAAATCAAAAAACTCTGGATCAACATCGAAAAGCTGCACCGGGCGACGTACCACGCCAATGCCGTTCCGAATCATGCTTTCTGCGATCGCGTCGCCGTCAAGCAACAGAAGCGAGATCGCTCCTTTTTTGATCGAGGCAGCTTCAGCATCCGAAGTGAAACGACCGGTAGTCAGAAATACTCCGTGATCGTAGTCGCCCTGAATTGCGCCGCGAAATTTGTCGATCTCGGGTCTGCTTACTGGGTTCCGGCGCCAGCGTTTTGCTTGAAATGCGGAGCGGATGCTAACTACACCCTGGCGAAATAAACCATGCCCGTCTATGCCGCGGTCCGCGCCACGATTGGTTACCTGCAACTGTTGATAGCCAAGCGGACCGAGCAGCGAGACGCAAAATTGTTCAAATTCCGTTGCGCCGAGGCTTTGGAGTTCGGAGATGATGCGACGTTTTACTTCTGCCTCATTCTCGTAGACGAGGTCTTTGAGAGTGGACTGATTGGCGAGCAAGAGCTCTTCCGCGAGGTTCGCAGCTGCGCCAGTCGCGCGCGCCCTGCCTCTCGGCGTCAGCTTCCAAATTCCGCGTGTTGAGCCGTCGAGTTCACCTTTCTCAACCAATTTCTGCCGACCCCACTGAACCAAGTTATGCCATCGGAATGTCGAGGGGCTACTTGGTAGCCGCGCCGCTAAGTCTTCCTCGGTGAGCTGTGGAAAAAGCGACGCCAATTTAGGATAGAGCGATTTCGGTTCTGCGTTACCGCCCCTCTCATGCAGCGCCTTGAGAAGCGGTAGTTCGATCTCGCTTTGCTTCGGAAAACTCATCTTGTTCGGAGCCCTTCGGTTGAACTGCGATAACATTGGTGGGCTCGCGCAATGATATCCCTGCGCCAATCAATGCCTTCCTGTTTGCAATAATGCATCAGGTCTATGACGAGACTGCAAACCGCATCTTCTGGAGCCTCGGTCAGGTCAATTGATTCGGTTATTTCTTGGATGACCCATCCATTTCTCGAGCTCGGTCGGCGGTCCCTGCACCGAATTGCATCGTGTAAGCCTTCAACGCGAGTTCAGCCGCGGCGACATCCATACTCATGACGCGCGCATCATTTAGTTTCCGAGGCGGGGCTTGCAAGAACGAAGCAAGGAATGTGAGCCGATCGGGCGACGGCGCAGAACGGGTTCAATCAGAGATTCCTGAATCCAAACCGCGCCCTCACCGCATCCATTCCTTAGACGATATGGAAAC
>JALYTV010000059.1 GCA_030854105.1 Verrucomicrobiota bacterium
CTCTCGCTGAATCGTGCCGACCGATGCTGCCGGACCCAAAACATTTACCATCGGCTCATAGACGACGCGATCAGCAGACGACCCGATCCTGGCGCCTCGCGCGCGATGCGCATCGGTCTGCTTTGCTGCCATTCTTCCGAGGGAAACGTGGCATTTTTGATTTGACGGAGCGGGGTTACGCGGCATCATGTCGCCCTTGCAGCGGCATATCACGGCACAGCAGTCTTGATTCCTACCCGCCAGGAACCAATGGGACATCTCTTTTGGACAATCTGTTACCTTAGCGTGCTTTGTGGGCTCTCCGCCTACGGCATTCACCGCTATGTCATCATCTATTTGTTTTTGAAATACCGGAAGTGCACGCCGCAGCCGGCTGGTCATTTCGTCCAGTTGCCGGTGGTGACGGTGCAATTGCCGATCTTCAACGAGCTTTACGTCGCGGAACGTCTCCTGCGTTCGGTCAGCGAGCTCGATTATCCGCGCGAGCTTTTACAGATTCAGGTGCTCGACGATTCCACCGATGAAACGCGCGAGCTAACGGCGAAATGCAGCAGCGAATTGCGCCAGCAGGGCTTCGATGTCGAGCTCATCCATCGCGTCGATCGTACCGGGTTCAAAGCGGGCGCGCTGGAATGCGGCCTCGCCACTGCGCGCGGCGAATACATTTGCATTCTCGACGCCGATTTTGTTCCTCCGTCGCAACTCCTGCGCAAGACGATCGACTTTTTCACCGACGATAAAATCGGGATGATCCAGACCCGCTGGGGCCATCTCAATCGCGGCTATTCCCTGCTCACGCGCGTGCAGGCAATGTTCCTCGACGGGCACCTTTTGCTCGAACAGACCGCGCGCTCACGCAGCGGCCGCTTCTTTAATTTCAACGGCACCGCCGGCGTCTGGCGCAAATCGTGCATCGAACAATCGGGCGGCTGGCAGCACGACACGCTCACCGAAGATCTCGACCTAAGCTACCGCGCGCAGTTGGCCGGCTGGAAATTTATTTTTCTTTCCGATGTGGTGACGCCGGCGGAGCTGCCGGTCGACATGAACGGCTTCAAATCGCAACAGCATCGCTGGACCAAAGGCTCCATCCAGACCTGCAAGAAATTGCTGCCGCGCATCTGGCGCAGCAATCTGCCGCTCCTCATCAAGCTGGAAGCGACCGGCCATCTCGTCTCCAATTTCGCCTATCTCCTGCTCGCCTGCCTCGTCGTCCTGCTCCATCCCACCACCGGCGGCCCGCAAACCGGCTGGGTGCGCATGCTGCTCATAGACGTCCCGATCTTCCTGACCGCGTCGTTATCCGTCGCGATCTTCTATATTTGCGCGCAGCGCGAGTTGCATCCGCGTACTTGGATGAAGGAAATCTTGTTGCTGCCATGCCTGCTCGCGCTTGGCGTAGGGCTGAGTCTGAACAACGCGCGCGCCGTCCTCGAGGCGGTGTTCAATCACCAATCCGATTTCACGCGCACGCCCAAGTACGGGATCGAGCGCAAATCGCAGCCGTGGCGCAGTTGCCGCTACATGCCGCTCAAGTCGCTCCTGCCGGCGGCCGAACTGTTCTTCGCTTTTTACTTTGGCTACTTCATCTGGTTGGCTATAAGCCAACATCAGTATCTCTCGGTCCCATTCCTGCTCATGTTTCAGTTTGGCTTTCTTTATGTATCTGTGACTTCGCTGGCGCAATGGCTCCCCCGGTTCAATTGGAACAACAACAGAGCGGCCCTTCCGGTCTGATCTTTCCTCGCATGCGTCTCCTGCTTCTCTCCCTCGTCGCTTTTTGCGTTTGTCTTACCTCGGCGTCGGCTCAGCTCTTTGCGCCCGATGTCGTCATCAGTGTGCGCGATCAGCGCCTCATGCTCATGTCCGGCGGCCGTAAAATTGCCACCTACCCGGTCTCGACCTCGAAGTTCGGTCTCGGCGATCGTTGGGGCAGCATGGCGACGCCGCTCGGTTTTCTGCAAGTGGTCACGAAGATCGGCGGCAATGCTCCTACCGGCGCCGTTTTTCACAATCGCCGTTTTACCGGCGAAGTCTTGAGGCCGAACGCGCCCGGCCGCGATCCCATCACCACGCGCATCCTTTGGCTGCGCGGCCTGGAGTCGACCAACGCGCATGCTTATCAGCGCTGCATTTATATTCACGGCACCAACGAAGAGCGGTTTATCGGACGCCCCGCCAGCTACGGTTGCATTCGCATGCGCGGCCGCGATGTCGCCGATCTTTACCAACGCCTTCCGCTCGGCGCGGTGGTGCAAATCACCGAATCGCATATGCCGCGTCCGTTCGAGATCGCGCGCACGACTGTGCCGCTGAACCAGCCGATGCCGGCGACGACGGCACACGTGGCGGAGCAAACCACGCGCGTAACCGATGTCCCCGCAGTAGCGGCAAAGATCGCGCCGAAAACTCCGGCGGCTCCGCAAAAGCCGGCGAAGAAATCGAATGCGACCGCGATGTGGGCGCGCAACGCTCGCGCCTGATCTCGCCGGCAGTTTGACAAACGGAGCCGCAGCCGTGACCCTGCGAGCCCGAAATTTTTTCCGTCATGGCCAATACCAAATCTGCCGCTAAACGCGCCCGCCAAACTCAACACGCCTCGCTCCGCAATCGCAGCGTGCTCACTCGCTTGCGTGGTTTGAGCAAGCGCGCGAAAGGAACGGACGCCTCGGCCCAGGACATAGCGGCATTGGTTTCCGCCGTCGACAAAGCAGCCAAGCGCGGCATCATCCACCGCAACGCCGCCAATCGCCGCAAAGCGAAACTCGCCCGCGCCCGCGCGCAGGCGGCGAAATAGCCGACGCGATCTGCGGAAATCCGCGTTGCACTTCGCACAGGAGAGTTAATCTTGCTCTCCGATGATTCCGGCACTGTTCCTCGTTCTTAGCGTTGTCGCCTACCGCGTGGCGGCAGGTCTGCTCATTCATTCTGGCTCCGCGACGTGGCTCTCGAATTTCGCGCCGCTCGCCGCCATCGCGCTCTGCTCCGCGGCTTATCTGCCGCGCGCTTATAAATTCACGCTGCCGTTGATCGCGCTGTTTGTTTCCGACGTCATTCTCAACGTCACCTATGGCGCGCCGTTGTTTACCTCGCTCATTCTTTGCCGCTACGTGGTCCTTGCGCTTATCGGCTGGCTCGGTTACGCGCTGCGCCAGCACGCGTCGCTGAAAACGATGCTGCCCGCGTCGGTGATCGCGTCGTCTATTTTTTACCTGGTCACCAACGCCTTCTCGTGGCTGACCGAGCCCGGTTATGTGAAAAATTTCGCCGGCCTCATCCAATCGCTCACCGTCGGCTTGCCGGAATTTGGCAGCACGCCGACGTGGATGTTCTTCCGTAACTCGCTCGTCAGCGATCTCATCTTCACCGCTCTCTTTGTCCTCTGCGCACGCGCGGCTCTTCCGCGCGGCAGCGAGCGCATCGCTCCCGTCCGCGCGACCTGATCTTCATGTCCACGGCGGAGCAGCGCGACGAAGTCGAGATGCTCTGGCTGATGCTGTCGATCCGTCGTTTCGAGGAACGCGCGAGCCAACAGTATCAGGCCCAGAAAATCGGCGGTTTTTGTCATCTCTACATCGGGCAGGAAGCGGTCGTCGTCGGCGCCGTCGCCGCCACCCGTTTCGATGACTATTTGATCACGGCTTATCGTGACCACGCCCACGCGCTCGCGCGCGGAACGTCGGCCAACGCCTGCATGGCCGAGCTTTTCGGCAAAGACACCGGCTGCTCGCGCGGGCTCGGCGGTTCGATGCACTTTTTCGATAAGGCGAATCACATGTATGGCGGCCATGCCATCGTCGGCGCGCACGTGCCGCTCGCCTGTGGTCTCGCCTTTGCGTCAAAATATCGCGCGGAAGATCGCGTCACGCTTTGCTTCTTCGGCGACGGCGCGATCAATCAGGGCGCATTTCACGAAGCGCTCAATCTCGCCGCGCTCTACAAATTGCCGGTCATTTTCATTTGCGAAAATAATCTCTTCGCCATGGGCACGTCGGTCGAGCGCTCGACGTCGCTCAAACAAATCGTCGACCGCGCGGAAGGCTACGATATTCCCGGCGTCGTCGTGGACGGGATGAATTTTCGCGAGGTGCGCGACAAGCTGGAGGAGACGATCGCGTCCATTCGCAAGGAATCGCATCCGGCGTTTATGGAAGTCCGGACGTATCGCTATCGCGGTCACTCGATGTCGGATCCGGCGAGCTATCGGACGAAAGAACAGCTCGAGAAGTATCGCTTGGACGACCCGATCACGCGTCTGCGCGCACAACTCACGCGCGAAGGAAAATTGACGAACGAACGTTTCGACGAGCTCGACAAACGCGCCAAGGCGACCGCGCTCGAGAGTGTGAAGTTTGCCGAAGAAAGCGCCGAGCCGCCGCTCGAGAAACTTTACGACTACACTTTTGTGTCATGAGTTTGGAAATTTCAAACTGCGCGTTGGAGCCGGCTCCGCGATCGCAAGTGAGCGCTCGAAGACCATGAGCGAGATGCGCGAGATCACTTATCGCCAGGCGTTGAATGAAGCGCTGACCGAGGAATTGGAGCGCGACGCGAACGTCTTCCTCATGGGCGAGGAGGTCGCGGAATACAACGGCGCTTACAAAGTGTCGCAGGGCTTGCTCGAAAAATTCGGCGCCAAACGGATCATAGACACCCCGATCAGCGAAAACGGATTCGCCGGTCTCGGCGTCGGCGCGGCGATGGTTGGCCTCCGGCCGGTCATCGAGTTCATGACGTTCAGCTTTTCGCTCGTCGCGTTCGATCAAGTGGTGAACAACGCGCCGAACATGCTCACCATGAGCGGCGGACAATTTAACATCCCGATCACCTTTCGCGGACCGAACGGCCCCGCGCATCAACTCGGCGCGACGCACTCGCACGCGACCGAATGTTTGTACGCGAATGTGCCCGGCTTGAAAATTTGCACGCCCGCGACGCCGCGCGACGCCAAGGGTTTACTGAAGACGGCGATCCGCGATAACAATCCCGTGCTCGTGCTCGAATCCGAACTTCTTTACAGCTCGAAAGGCATGATCGAGTCGGCTGAAACCGAGTTGCTCATTCCGCTCGGCGAGGCGGAGATCAAACGCGAGGGCTCCGACGTGACCGTCATTTGCTACGCGCAAACAGTGCCGATCGCGCTGGCGGCCGCGCAAACGCTCGAAGACGAAGGGATCAGTGCGGAAGTGCTCGATCTGCGCTCGATCAAGCCGCTTGATGAACGCGCGATTTACGATTCGGTCTCGAAGACGCATCGCGTCGTCATTATCGAGCAGGACCGACCGTTCTGCGGCGTGGGCGCGGAAATCTGCTATCGCATTCAAAAAAATATTTTCGATGAACTCGACGCGCCGATCGCGCGCGTCTCACAGGAAGAGGTGCCGATGCCGTACAACGAACGTCTTGAGCGGGCGGTCTTGCCGAATGCGGAAAAGTTGATCACCGCGGTGAAGAAAGTTTGTTATGCATAGTCATCCCGAGCGAAGCCGAGGGATCCCGCGGCGTTACGTTAAAGTTTGCGCGCCGGGATTCTTCGACTCCGCTTTGCTACGCCCAGAATAACAAACTGACTATGCCGGAAATCCAGATGCCGAAATTAAGCGACACGATGACGGAAGGGACGCTCGTGTCGTGGAAAAAAAAGAAAGGCGATAAAGTTTCGACCGGCGATGTGATTGCCGAGATCGAGACGGACAAGGCGACGATGGAGTGGGAATCGCCGGAGGACGGCGTGCTCACGGAAATTTTCGTGGAGGAAGGCGGCAAGGTCGAAGTCGGGCAAAAGATCGCGTTCATCGGTGAAGAAGGGGAGAGCGCGCCGGCTGACGACAAAAAGGAAGAAAAGAAATCCGAAGAGAAGCCGGCGCCCAAAGAAGCGGAAGAGAAGAAACAGAAAGAAGAGAAAGCGGAAAAGCCCGCGGCTGCTCCGAAGAAATCCGCTGAAAAAAAAGAGGCGCAAACTTCCGATGAAGATGCGCGCGTGAAAGCGTCGCCGGTGGCACGACGGCTCGCCGGTGAACTCGGCGTCGATCTTGCGCAAATTGAGGGTACCGGGCCAGACGGTCGCGTCACGGAGAGCGACGTGCGCGCGGCAGCGAAAACGCAAACTGTAGCGGCCGGCGTCTCGCCGGCAAAATCAACAGGAGAGCCGCCGGGACCGCGGCCGCTGCAGAAGGGCGGCGCCCGCGTGAGTCTTTCCGGCATGCGCAAGGTCATCGCCGAGCGCCTCGTGGCGAGCAAAGGTCCGGTCCCGCATTTTTATCTCAATATCGAAATCGATGCCGGCCCGCTGGCGGCCGCGCGCGCGGAATTGAAATCGGCTGGCGAGGAGAGCGCGTCGGCTAAAATTACGGTGAACGATTTCGTGCTGAAGGCCGCCGTCGACGCCGCGGCGAAAGTTCCGAAGGTGAATGCGGCGTTCGATGGCGACGCGATTGTATTTTACGACGACGTTGATCTCGCGGTCGCGGTTGCGATTGAAGACGGGCTGGTCACGCCCGTGATTCGCGCGGCGCAAAAGAAATCGCTGCGCGAAATCAGCGAGGCGATTAAGGACCTGGCGCAACGCGCGCGCAGCAAGCGCATGAAGCCGGAGGAATTTCAGGGCGGCACCTTCACCGTCTCGAATCTCGGCGGCTACGGCATCGATTATTTTTCCGCGATCATTAATCCGCCGCAGAGTTTCATTTTGTCGATTGGCGCGATGCGCAAAAAAGCCGTCGTCGGCGAAGGCGACGCGATCGTCGTGGGCCAGCGACTCGAGATCGGCATGAGCTGCGACCATCGGGTCATAGACGGCGCGCTTGGCGCCGAATACCTGAAGGAACTTCGCCGCCTGCTGGAAAATCCGGCGCTGCTGCTCATTTAGCAGCGCGTTTCGACGAGCCATTGCATGGCAACTCGCGGCCGAAATCTAAAATCAGCGCGCGCGCGAAAAGTCTCCATCGCGCCGACGGATTTCTGGCGGCCCATTCTGGCGGCGATCGGTTTAGTCGCCGCCGTGTTCGCGGTTTATTATCCCGCGTGGCGTGGCGGTTTCCTGTGGGAAGATTTGATCCACGCCGAAACAAATCCGCTGCTGACGGCCTCCGACGGCTGGCGACAGATTTGGTTTTCGTTCGATTCGCCGGTCCAATATTTTCCGCTCACGCATTCGGTTTTTCGCCTCGAGAAAGCGTTCTGGGGCACGAGTCTGCTGGCGCATCATTTGGTCAACATCGGCGTGCACGCTGCCAGCGCGCTCATCCTGTGGCGATTATTGCGCCGCCTCGCCGTGCCGGCTGCGTGGCTCGGCGCGGCGCTCTTTGCGTTGCATCCCGTGCAGGTCGAGAGCGTCGCGCAGATCAGCGAACTCAAGAATGTACTGATGGGTTTGTTCTTCTTCGCGAGCCTGTTTTTCTGGGTGCGTTATTGCGAACAAAAGCGAGCGCTATGGTGGACCGTGTCGTTTGTCTGTTATGTGCTGGCGTTAGCGGCCAAGACGAACGCATCCGTGCTGCCGGCCGCGCTGGTCTTGATTCTCTGGTGGCGGCAAGAGCGTGTCGGCTGGCGATGGATGGCGGAGATCGCGCCGTTTGCGGCACTCAGCATCGGCGCCGGTTTCGTGGCGATTTTGTGGGAGCGCACGAGCAACACGACGTCGCTCTACGTGATGAAAGCCGATGTGATCGAGCGCGGATTGATCGCAAGCCGCGACATTTTCTTTTACCTCGGCAAACTGCTCTGGCCCGTTCATCTCAGCTTCAATTATCCGGCCTGGAATATTTCGCGCACGCACCCGACGGATTATCTTTGGCTTGTCGCGTTGGTGGCGACCGCGGCAGTGATTTTTTTCGCGTGGCGCAGGCTCGGCCGCGGACCGGAGGTGGCGTCGTCCTTTTTCGTGGTCGCGCTTTTGCCGTTCCTTGGCTTCGTCAACTTCTACCCTTTTCGGTATTCCTACGTCGACGATCATTATCAGTACCTCGCGAGCATCGGTCCGCTGTCGTTGGTGGCCGCGGCCTTCTCGCGGATGGGTCGAAATCTGCGCGTGGCGGCGGCGGCGTGCGTCCTCGGCCTGCTGGCGTTCCTCACCTGGCGACATGCGCATGCTTACGAAAGTGGCGCGGCGCTGTGGGAGGATACGATCAAGGAGAATCCGCAGTCGTATCTGGCGGAGAATAATTTCGGCACCACGCTTCTGGACGAGGGCGACCCGCGCGCGGCGCTTCCACATTTGCAACGCGCTTATCAGTTGGCGCCGGCAAATTTCGAGAGCGCGCACAACATGGGCGTTTGCCTGATGAACCTGCAACGGCTGACCGATGCGCTCCCCTATCTGGAGCAAGCGGTCAAAATCGACGGCCGCGACGCGAACGCACGCCGCGACCTCGGGCGCGCGTTGCTTCAGCTTGGCCGCGCAGACGAGGCAGCCGAAGACGTCGAACAATTGCTCGCGCTGAAGCCTGGCGACGCCAAAGCGCACACTTTGCTCGCCGCGATTCGGACGCAGCAAGCGCGGCCGGAAGAAGCGATGACGCATCTGCGCACAGCGTTGTCGTTGGCGCCCGATGATGCGGAGGCAATGACGCAACTCGCAAATCTCTATCTGCAAACGCAAAAGGAAGACGCTGCTGCGGCGCTGTTGCGGAAGATTCTCGAGGTGCGGTCGGACGACGCGGACGCGCTGAAGAATTACGCGTGGCTTCTCGCCACCGCGTCCGAGGCAAACTTGCGAGACGGGACACGTGCGGTCGCGCTTGCGGAGAAGGCGCAGTTGAAGGCGCCGGGAAATCCATTCATCCAGGCCACTCTGGCGGCGGCCTACGCGGAGGCTGGCCGGTTTAACGAGGCGCGAGCTGTCGCGCAAAATGCTTTGCGTTTTGCGGAGGCGAATAATCTGAGCGGGCTGGCTGCTTTGCTGAACAAGGAGATCGCGCTGTTTGAGAACCGGCGGCCGATGCGGGAGCAGCATTAAGTCGAAACGCGCGTTGCGCCTGCGGTGCGGGAATGCAGAATGAGGATGTGGAAGATGATAAGAAACCGCTGCGCATTGGATCCTTCGCCGCGCATTCGGCGCGCGGGCTGATTCGCGATCAACGAACGCGCCGGCGCGCGATGTTTTTCATGTTGATCGTGGCGATGCTGATGGTTTTTGCGGGTGTGAGTTTTCGTCAATCCGCCTTGTCGCCAAAGGAACATCCGATCTGGATTATCCTGTATTGGGCGGCGTGTGGCTGGATCACGTTCACAGCTTTGTTGCTGGCGCTTTTCGATGTGCTGATGGTGCGCCTACAGGCAAGAACGGAGCGGCGCGCCCTCCAGCAGAAACTGAAGGAGTAACGATGAGCTTTCGGACGCGAGAGGAAATGGAAAGCGACGAGATGCGCATCCTCGCACCCTATGCGCAGAAGTCTGGCGCATCGCGCGGGCGGAAATTTGAAGAAGCGAAGCACGCCTACCGTACCGAGTTTCAACGTGACCGCGCGCGTATCATTCACGCGCGCGCATTTCGTCGTCTGGAATACAAGACGCAGGTTTTTCTCAACGGCACCGGCGATCATCTGCGCACGCGTTTGACGCACACCATCGAAGTCGCATCGGTCAGCCGCACCATCGCACGCGCCTTGGGACTGAATGAAGATTTGGCGGAGGCCATCGCTCTCGCGCATGACCTGGGGCATTCGCCGTTCGGGCATTCCGGCGAAGAGATGCTGGCCGAATGCATGCGCGAGCACGGCGGCTTCGAGCATAACCGCCAGAGCTTGCGCGTGGTCGAGCTGTTGGAAAAACCGTATCCGGCGTTTGCGGGATTGAATCTTACCTTCGAAGTGCGCGAAGGCCTGCAAAAGCACCGGGCGTTCTACGATCCGCCGGAAGAGAACGGCGAAAAATATCAGTGTCCGTCGCTGGAGGCGCAGATCGCAAACTTAGCCGACGAGGTCACCTACTACAGTCACGATTTAGACGACGCGATCGACTTCGAGATTTTGAACGCGCAGCAATTGGAAGAAGCGCGGGTGTGGAAAAATAACGCGACGGTTGTCCGTCAACGATATCCCGATTTGCGCGAGCCCGAGCTGCACAAGCTCGTCATTCGCGAGATCATCGACCGGCAAGTGCGCGACGTGGTGACCAGCAGCGCGGCGGCGATCGCGAAGGCTGGCGTGCCATCCGCGGACGAGGTGAGGAAACAGCCGATGCCGTTGATTTGCTACAGCGACGATCTGCTGCGGGCGAATCGCGAGCTGCGGAAATTTCTTTACCAAAACGTTTACTACCATCCGCGCGTCGCGGAGGTGAACCGGCAAGCGTGCGAAATGTTGCGCGAAGTTTTCGAAGCGTTCCTGCGCGATCCGGAGCATCTCGGCGACGAAGCGACGCGCCGCATCGAGCGGGAGGGATTGCCGCGCACGGTTTGCGATTACATCGCGGGCATGACCGATCGGTTTCTCATGGAAGAACATCGGCGCTTGCTCACCAAGGGCACTGTTTCCTGATGGCGCGGCGGCGGCGATCGCCAAGAAGAGCTGGCGCGACTTCGCAGCAATCGCTCCCGAGCGAAAGGAGCGCGCGCTGGAAAAATTGGCTGTGGGGAGCGGCGTTGGTTGCACTCGTGCTCCTTGCCTATCAGCAGATTTGGCGCGCGGGCTTCATCTGGGATGATGATTTTCACGTCACGCGCAACCTCATGTTGCGCGACCTGCGCGGTCTTTGGCGGATTTGGTCCGATCCCTCGGCGACGCCGCAATACTACCCGCTGGTGCACACGAGCTTTTGGCTGGAATACCAGCTTTGGGGATTACAGCCTCTCGGGTACCACCTCGATAATCTGATTTTCCACGGCTTCGCGGCCATCCTGCTGTGGCGCGTTTTAGTCCGTCTCGAATTGCCGGGCGCGTGGCTGGCAGCCGCGTTGTTTGCGGTTCATCCCGTCGAAGTGGAATCGGTGGCGTGGATCACGGAGCGGAAGAATGTTTTATCGGGCTTGTTCTATCTGGCGGCAGCGCTCTATTACTTGCGTTTTTTGAACGTGCGGGCAAGCCGCCCAGCCCGTGATCGCGCTGTCTGGTATTCCATCGCACTGGCGCTCTTTGTTTGCGCGCTCCTCAGTAAAACGGTGGCGTGCTCGTTACCGGCGGCGTTGCTCCTCGTGCTCTGGTGGAAAAACGGGCGCCTCGCGTGGTCGGACGCGCGACCGTTGCTGCCATTTTTTCTTGTCGGGATCGCGCTTGGCCTGAACACGGTGTGGCTGGAGGTGCATCACGTGGGCGCAAACGGCGCGGCGTTTTCCCTGACGTGGCCGCAGCGAATTTTGATCGCGGGCCGCGCGGTTTGGTTTTATGCGGCGAAGATTTTCTGGCCGGCGAATCTTACTTTCATCTATCCGCGCTGGCACGTCGACGCGCGCGCGCTTTGGCAATGGCTTTTCCCGCTGGCAGCCGTCGCGCTGCTGGGGGCATTGTGGTTCCAGCGCCGGCGCCTTGGTCGCGGTCCGCTCGTGGCCACGCTTTTTTTTATCGGCACGCTGGCGCCAGCGCTGGGGTTTTTGAACGTGTTCCCGTTCCGCTATTCCTTTGTCGCTGATCACTTCCAATATTTGGCCAGCATCGGCCTCATCGTGCCGGCAGCATTTTTGTTGTCGCGAGTGCCGATCGCCATTGCCGTGGTCATTATCAGCGCACTCGGCGGGCTGACGTGGGCGCAGGCTGGGATTTACGAGAGCTTGGAAACGCTCTGGCGCGATACGCTGACGAAAAATCCCCGGTCGTGGATGGTGCAGAACAGCTACGGAGGGGTGTTGTTCGCGCAGGGTAAATTCGACGAAGCGCTGCGGTTTTATCAGCGCGCGGAGCAGTTGGAACCGGTGAACATCGAGAATTCCAACAACATGGGCAGCGTCCTACTCGCGCTCGGTCGCCCGCGGGAGGCCTTGCCCTACCTCAGGCGCGCCGAGGAGATCCTGCCCGTCCGCGCCGCAGTGCATTACAACCTGGGAGCTGCCCTCTCTAGCATCGGCCGAACCGACGAGGCACTACAGGAGTACCGGCGCACGCTCGAGCTGGATAAGACTTATGCGCCGGCTCATGCGGGTATCAGCTCCATCCTGATGAAACAACAACGCCTGGAAGAAGCGCTTTCCCATCTTGATCAAGCGGTCGCGCTCGAACCCGACGATTTGACGACGCAAACGTTTCGTATCTACACCCTCACCAGGCTCGGGCGCTTCGACGAGGCGCAACCGCTGCTGGACGCGATTATTAAAGTTCGGACCGCTGATCCTTCGGCCATGCAAAACCTCGCTTGGATTCTCAGCACCTGTCCGGACGCGCGACTAAGAGACGGGCGAATGGCGCTCGCCTTAGCCGAGCATGCCTCCGAGAAGGACCCGAATAGTCCGTCGATGAAAGGAACACTGGCGGCGGCTTATGCCGAGTGCGGTCGATTCGACGACGCGATAAGAATAACGCGCAGCGCGCTCGTCGCTGCCCAGGAAGCGGGCGATTCCGACCTGGTCGCATTTTGCACAAGCGCGCTCTCGCTATACCAGGCGCACCAGCCGTTTCGCGATGTTCGCTGAGCGCAAGATTCACGCCGCCGCGTGGCCGCCTTCGTCGCGCAGATATTGGATAACGAGACGCAGGCGCGCACCGAGGTCGAGCTGCTCGAGCACCTGTTGGCGGCGCGCGGGATCGCTCACGAACGTCGCCGTCATCAGGTCGGCTAACATTTCCAAGTCGTTTAAGTCGGAGAGATAGCGGTCGATCTTTTCCGGCAACTGGCGACCGGGCGTCTTGAGGCGCGCGTAGAGCTCCAGCACTTTCGCGCCCAGCGCTTCCACTTCGACCGAGCTCGTTTGCTCGGATTCGAGGGGGTCTATTTGCGCAATCGGAAACGGATGCACGCGCTCGAAGGCGGTGAAGCGGACCCGTTGCAGGCCCTGCAAAATGAGATGGGAGGTGCCGTCCTCGCGCCCGACACAAGCCCGCACGAGGCCGACAGTGGCGACGTCAAAAAAATCCAGCTCGGTGATCCATTGCTCGCATTCCGGCCGGATGAGCGCGACGCAAAACATGCGCTCGTGCGCGAGCGCGTGTTGCAACATGGCGCGATAGCGCGGCTCGAAGATGTAGAGCGGTAGCAGCGCATGCGGGAAAAGCAGCGCACCAGGCAGCGGCATCACCGGGGCGTGTTGAGGCAGCAAAATTTCCATCGTCTCGCAGATTATACGCGCGAGACACGCGCGGGGATGGAAGCCGTTTCAAAAAACTGGCTTGCGCTGGACCAGCGCTCTTCCCCGCGGAGAAAGGTGGATCGCGCTCTCCGAGCGCGATGGAAAGGGCGCGACTCTGCGCGCGCATTAGAAACGCGCTCGGAGATCGCGTTCCACCCTTTTGCTGCCGGCTCAGTAAGCGGGCTGTCTGATGATCGAGCGCGCGCACCATTGCGCGAGGGTGAGCTGGCCGCGGTGTTGCCGGCGGAGAAGCGGTGCGTAAATCAGACGCGAGCCGAGCTTGGGGAAAAGCAGGCGCGATTCCGCGCCGAAGGTGCCGACGGCCATGACGCAGACGGGAAATTGCGCGTGCACCAGAAACTCGCGCAGAATCGAAAGCGCGTGCGCGGTGTTTGCGGCGGTGACGACTTTGAATAAATCCGCGCCGCTTTTTTCTGCGCGCGCCAATTTTTTCCTGAGCTCGCCCAGCGGCGGCGTGCGTTGAAAATGGTGGAAGGAACAAATGCGCCGCAAACTTTTCGCTTCGTGCCACACGTCTTTGAGTTCGCGCAGCGAGCGCAGCTCGACATCGACCGCTTGCGCTGCCGGTAAAAAACGCAAGAGCAGATTGCGTCGGCTAACGTCCGTGCGCCGGCCGCCTTCCGCCAGATGACGCGCCGTGATCAGTAACGGCGTGCGCCAGCGCGCGAGACGAGCGGGCGACATCTGGCAAAAACAATCGAGGCGCAATTCGAACCAATCCGGCCGCGGGCGAAGCCGCTTCGCATACGCCAGGTCCGCCGCCGACCCGATCACGCCGATGAGCTGAGGGCGGCCGCCGGCTTGGAAGAATGGCGCTGCTGACATACTATAACGGCTGCGCTCGGATGGGCGCAGCTCCATGCTCGCGCGAAAACAGGAACTCAATACGCAGCTGCAGCAGTTGATGGACGCGATGCTTTTTGCGGTCGCGCTCTGGGTCGCATTCGTCCTCCGCTATTACAGCACCTTCTGGTTTGACCTGACGAAAACGATCGATCCGTTTCAAAATTATCAATGGCTGCTGGTGGTGGTGATGCCCTTCGGCCCGATCCTGCTCGACTTGCAGGGCTTTTATCAATCGCCGCTGAACAAGACCCTCTGGCGTTCTTTCGTGCAAATCCTGCGCGCCATGATCGGGCTGAGTCTGATCGCCAGCGCGTGCGTCATTTTTCTGCGCCTGCCGATGAACAATCGTTCCGTTCCGCTGCTCTTCATCGCGCTGGCTACCAGCGCGCTCTTGGTGAAGGAACGCTGGACCGTCAGCTACGTGCGCCGGCGCGTGGCGCGTGGAGAAATGCGCGAGCCCGTCCTGCTCGCGGGCACGCCGCAGGATATTGCGGCGCTGGAGATTTCGTTTACCGCCGAGCAAAAAATGCTGCTGCAAATCGTCGATCGCGTCGACATCGAGCAGCGGCCGGTTTCCGATCTCGTGGAAAAAATGCATCGTTACGCGGTCTCGCGCGTCATTTTTGCCGCCGGCCACACGCAGTTGAACAAAGTCGAGGAAGCGATCGGCGCTTGTGAAATCGAAGGCGTGCCAGCATGGCTGGTGGCGGATTTTATCCAAACCTCGATCGCGAAACCGGACTTCGATGCCTTTGCCGGTCGACCGATGCTGGTCTTCCGCTCGACGCCGGATGTGTCGTGGGCGCTGCTCATCAAAG
>JALYTV010000122.1 GCA_030854105.1 Verrucomicrobiota bacterium
CCTGTTTAAAGACAAAGTCTTTCTCGTTCTCTCCATTGTTGTGCTGGCGCTCGGCATCGGCGGCGCCATGACGCAGTTCGCGGTGGTCAACGCGATCGTGCTGCGCGGGTTTTCATTTCCGCATCCCGAACAGCTGGTCAGCGTCGGCCTGATCGATCCGAAAGCGAGCGACCAAAACAAAAACTTCGGCAACGGCAACATTCCGGCCGCGCAGGATTACGAAGACATCAAGGCGGCGCAGAAGTCGTTCGCGATGATGGCCGGTTACCTGAACGGCTCGACCATCAACGTCACCTACAACAACAATCCGCAGCGTTACACCGGCGCGTATGTGACAGACGAGCTTTTCAAAATCATTGGCGTCTCGCCCGTGCTCGGTCGCGATTTCAACGCAGAGGATAATAAGGCCGGCTCACCGAAGACCGCGATCCTTGGCGACAAAATTTGGCGCCGCGATTTTAACGGCGACAAGAATATCGTCGGACAGAGCGTCACGATTAACGGTAAAGCCGCGACCATCATCGGCGTCATGCCGGCGGGTTTTGAATTCCCGATCTCGGAGGAACTCTGGACACCTCTATATAATGAGTGGCCGCCCACGCCACGCGGCGAACTTTTCCTCGGTGCGAATAGTCGTGCGCCAGCCGTGATGGGCCGGCTCAAGCCCGGCGTCTCGCTCGACCAGGCGAACGCGGAGATGATCGCGATCGCGCGGAACATCGCGGCCGATAATCCGAAGACGAACCAGAATCTCACCTCTGCGAGCGTGGTCCCGCTGATCAATTTCTTCACCGGCGTCCAGCTGCGCCAAATCGTTTGGGCAATGCTCGGCGCGGTTGGTGTCGTCCTGCTCATCGCATGCGTGAACGTGATGAACATGCAATTCGGTCGCGCGGCCTTGCGCGCGAAGGAGCTCGCGATTCGCGGTGCGCTCGGTGCCACGCGTTGGCGACTCGTTAGGCAAATGCTCACCGAGAGTCTGGTCGTCGCCATCTTCGGCGCAATCGCCGGCACTCTATTGGCCTACTGGGGCGTGGAATTTTTCGACAAAGTGGTCAAGGCCGCGCCGTTTCCGCCGCCTTACTGGTGGAAATTCACCATCGACGGCCGCGTTCTCACCTTCACCCTCGCGATCACGCTCGTCGCGACTATCGCTTCCGGTTTGCTCCCCGCGTTTCTTAGCTCGCGCGGCAACGCCGCCGAAGTGATGAAAGAAGGCGGTCGCGGCAATAGCAGCCGTCTCGTCAACGTCATCACGCGCGTACTCGTGGTCGCGCAAATTGCATTCACCGCCGCGCTGCTCATCGCCGCCACCTTGCAGATTAAATCGATCCGCAATCAAACGAAGCTCGACTATGGCTACGACGAGAACGGCCTCTACGCCGCGCGGCTCGCGTTGATGGAAGCCCCATATCCGAGCGAAGAATCGCGCCGCGATTTCTTCACGCGCGCCGTTCGCGCTCTGCGCAACAATCCGCAATTCGAAGCCGCCGCCATGACTGATCGCTTCCGCATGACCTTCGCGCCTAACGGACAGTACGAAGTCGATGGTCAGAATTATTTGACCGATCGCGATCGTCCGCGCGGCAATTTCGAATCCGTCTCAGACGGCTACTTTTCAACGCTCGGTCTCAAAATTCACGAAGGCCGTGATTTCACCCTCGACGACACCGACTCGAAGCAGCCCGTCGCAATTGTAAACGCGAGCTTTGCCCGAAAACATTGGGCCAATCAAAGCGCGCTCGGGCATCAGGTGCGCATCTTCAATCCCGGCAAAGAACAGCCGTGGCGCACCATCGTCGGCGTCGTGCCCGACACCTTGATGCAAGGTCCATTCGATCAACAGACCGAAGCCGCCGGATTTTACATGCCGCTGCTTGGCGCATCGCCGGCGACGCAGTTTGCTACAGTACTCGTTAGGCCGCGCGCGGGTCAGCGCGCCGACACGCTCGGCCCGATCCTGAGCAAAGCCGTCACGGAGCTCGACTCAAACCTGCCCACATATTTTCCCGGCACGCCCGCACAGTTTCACAACGACATCCTCTCCGGCAACCGCGTAATCGCTACGCTCTTCACCATCTTCGGCATCGTCGCGTTCATTCTTTCCGGCGTCGGGCTCTACGGTGTGATGAGTTTTTCGGTCAACCAGCGGACGCAGGAGTTCGGCATTCGCATGGCACTCGGCGCGGATGCAAAACGCATTTTGCGCATGGTCATGACCCAAGGCGCGTGGCAACTCGCAATCGGGTTGATCCTCGGCGCCGGCGGCGTCGCGCTGCTTCTCGGTGTGGTCGCAGCAGCCGCGCTGAAAAACATTCTCTTCAAGGTCAATCCACTCGACCCCACCATCTACTTCGCCGTTACCGGATTGCTCACCCTTGTCGCCGCACTGTCGTGTTTCATCCCCGCGCGACGCGCGACGCGCGTCGATCCGATGGTCGCACTCCGCTATGAATGATCTGCGTTACGCCTTCCGCCTGATGGCGAAATCGCCCGCCTTCACCGCGGTCGCCATCATCACGCTCGCCCTCGGTATCGGCGCGAACAGCGCCATTTTTTCCGTCGTCGAAGGAACGCTCCTACGTCCGTTGCCGTTTCCACACGCGGAACAACTCGTTAGGCTGTACGAAGCGCAGGACGAAGGCGGCGCGCGCAGCGGCACGCTCAACATGAGCGAGAACACCGTTCGGCAATGGCGCGAATTCGGCCGCGATATTTTTCAGGACATCGGCGCCGCGACGGGAACGAACGTCGTCGTCGGTGGAAACAACGGCGAACCAGCGCGCAACGTGCAAGCGGCGCGGATCAGCGCGAATTTCTTTTCCGTTCTTGGTTTGCCTCCCGCGCGTGGTCGCAGTTTTACCGCGGAAGAAGATCGTGAAGGCGGACCGGCCGCCGCCATCATCAGCGACGATTTCTGGCGCGATAGTCTCAACGCACGCGCGGATGTCATTGGCTCGATGCTCACGCTCGATGGCGTGCCGCACACCATCGTCGGCGTCATGCCAAAGACTTTCCGGCATCCGTATCGCTCGTTGATCTGGGTGCCGCTCGCGCTTCCCGCGACGGCGAATGCGCTCAATCATTACCTTTATTCGCCAGCTCGTTTGCGACCCGGCATCACGATTGCGCAAGCCGACGCCGCCGTGCGCCGCATGTGCGCTTTGATCAATCAGGCCGAGCCGAGTCCGAACAACGCGCGTCGCGCTTACATGCCGCCGTTGCGCGACAGTTTCATTCTCGATCTGCGTCCGAAAATTCTCGTCATTGTCGGCGCGGGCTTGTGTGCGCTCTTGATCGCGGCGGCAAATTTCGCCGGCTTGCTTCTTTCGCGTGTGATCGAACGCGAAGGCGAGTTTGCCTTGCGCGCCGCGCTCGGTGCGAGCCGTCGAGCACTCGTTAGGCAACAACTTGTCCAGGCTCTGGTCCTCGCAATTATCGGAACGCTCGCCGGTCTGTTGATCGCATCGTGGGCCACGCCGGCCTTATTCGCGTTAAGTCCGGAAGGTTCGGACGCGACGGGTAGCGCGATGCGCGAATTCGATCACGCGGTGCGGATGGATTGGCCGGTCTTCGGATTCGCCACGGGATTGATGATGTTCGTCGGCCTCGGTTTCGGATTTCTGCCGGCTCTGCGCGCATCGCGCGTCGATTTGCGCAGCGCGATCATCACGACCGCGCGCGGCGCGACGCTTGATCGAAGCGCGCGACGTCTGCTCAGCTCGCTCGTCGTCATCGAACTAGCGGTGGCCGCAGCGTTGCTCATGGCCAGCATCACGACCACGCAATATTTCCGGAAGGTGCTCGACGAACCGTGGGGATTTGAAACCGCCGATCGCCTCGCTTTTAACATCGCGCAATCGGACAGCCTCTTCCCCGATGCCGCGGCGAAACAACATTCGATCGATGCCGCGCTGATGCAGTTGCGCGCGTTGCCTGGCGTGAAAGACGCGACCATCACCGTGCCGTCGCCGATGAATGCTCCGCGCGATTTGGTCAGCTGCGTTCCGGAGGGCAACACGCCGCCGGAACCGCGCGGTTATCATCTCGCGTATCTGCGCGCGGCCATTCCGGGTTATTTCAAATCAGTCGGCCCGACCTTGCAGCGCGGCCGCGAATTTCTCGAGAGCGATAACGGCGATTCACCACCGGTCTGCAT
>JALYTV010000060.1 GCA_030854105.1 Verrucomicrobiota bacterium
GTCATCGATCACGAGCACCTTCTGCCGTTGCGACGGGACAACCCGGCGTCGGCGTTCGCGACGGGCAACGGTCTCGTCGATTTTTCGCACCGCTTCCATGAGCAGGAATTGCCAGTCGATATCGATCGTGCGCGCGACCGGGTCGGCGCCATGCACTTCGGAAATCTTGCCGCCTTTCCAGCTCACAATTTCGTTGAACGCCTTTACGCCTTCCTTGCCGGGCGCGACGGCGTGCCAGACCTGACCGTGATCAAAATAAACGCGTGCCTGTTCCCCCTGCGGCCCGGTGAATTCCAGCGCCGAAGTCGCGCCGCTCATGCACTTGAGCTGGATGATGTCGGAAAGATGCAGATCGCTCAGCGTGCCCTGAAATTTCTCGCCTTTCGCTTCCTCTTCCGCCGGGCGCAGAAGCGCGTGCACGAGATCCACGAAGTCCGAGTGCGGGAAGGGTTTCTCCAGAAAATGAATCGCGCCGATGCCGGCCGCCTGTTCACGCTGCGAAGCGAGGTGCACCGCCGTGAGAATAATCGCGCGCGCGTGCGGATGGCTCGTGCGCAGATCGAGCAGGAAATCCTGGCTCAAATCCTTCGCCGCATCCATGTCGAGCACGAAGAGATCGGGCCGGTCGTTCAACAGCTTATGCTGCGCTTCCTCGACCGAACGCGTCACATCCACCACCGCTTCCGGCGCCGCTTCGCGCAGGGCACTGAGGATCGATTCGTTCAGGCTCTCATCCGGCTCCAGCACCAGAATGCGGCCTTCGTTCTTGGCAATATCGTTCACGGGCAATAATCACGCGCCGCCCGGGGGCAGCCGTTCGCTGCTAAGAAAGGGCGCTTCGCGGGAAATGGAAAGCATTTTCTCCGCCTCGCCCGCCAGTTGTTCCTTAAGCGGAATACTTTCGCGCCAGATCGCGTCGGCTAATTTTCCCGCGTTCGTTCGCTGGAATCGCGTCCACCAGATAGATCCGGCGCGGCACCTGCCAGCCGCTCAAGCGTTCCCGGCAGTGCGCCAAAAGCTCGGCTTCCGTGACCTTGCCATCGCTCACCACACAAGCGGCGATCTCCTGATTGCGCCGCTCGGATGCGCGGCCGAACACGATCGCTTCGCGCACGGACGCGCATTTTCGCAATTCCGCTTCCACCTCCGTCGGATTCACTTTTTTACCAGCGACATTAATCAAATCCGATCCGCGACCGGTGATGCGATAACCGTGCGGCGTTTTCTCCAGCAAATCGTCCGGCTCGAAAACTCCGCCGCCGAGGCGCTCTGCATCCGGTTCGGGGAAATAGCCGTCGCCGACGGCGTCGCTGCGCACCCGAATCTTGGACGACGCGCTCTGCTCGATCGCCACGCCCTTCATCGCTGCGCCCACGTAGCCGGGTTCGTCGCGCGGCGCGCGCACGTAACAAATGCCGCCGCATTCCGACGAACCGTAAAACGAATGAATCGTGCGCCCGAAGCGCTCGCGAAACCGCGCCGCCAGTTCCAGCGTGAGCGGCGCGCCGGCCGAGATACAAAGCCGCAAGTCCGGCAAGTCCGGCCGCTCCTCCATTTTGCAAAACGATTGGTAGAAGACCGGCATTCCGGGAAACACCGTCGCCCGTGTCGCCGCCATGCCGTCGAGAATCGCGCGCGGCATGCGATCGGCGCTGAGGGCGAGCGCCACGCCGCGCACCAGCAACGGCGTGAGCAAATTGCTGAAGCCATAGGAATGCGAAATCGGGATAACGCCGTAATTCAGATCGCGCTGTCTAATTTCCATTGTGTCGCAAATGTTCTCGCAATCGGCGACGAGCTGTTCGCCGCGGAAACGGATCGCGCGCGGCGCGGCGGTGGTGCCGGAAGTGAGTTTCAACAGCACTGGCCGGCGCTCGCCCCAGTCGATCATAGCCGACCCGATCTGCTCGATTTTTTCGCCGCCCGCCGTCACTAATGCGCTCGCTTGCGTGATCGCCAGCGCATTCACCCGCTCCCGTTCGCCGATCGTTTGCTCGAGCGGCAGCGTCACGAGTTGCCGGCGCAAACACGCCAGGAAAAGCGCCGGCCAATCGGGATGGTTGCCGATCTGGATGGCAATGACTGCGCGGGGCGCGAGCGCCAGTTTTTCCTCGAAAAACGCCGCCCGCTCTTCGACTTGCGCGAAGGTGCGGACAACCTCGCCTTTGCCGTCCAAGATCGCCGCGCGCGTCCCGTTCTCCAGCAAAATTCTGCGCCACGCAGCGATGAGCGCGTCGTCTATCATCGCCACTTGCGCAGGTCGCCGGGCGCGGCTATTTTCCGGGCTCGTTTTAGAACATGAAAGCGGAAATTCATCCCGATTATCAAAAGACCGACATCATCTGCGCGTGCGGCGCCGTCTATCACACGCGGTCGACGAAACAGGACATTAGAATCGGCATCTGCGCCGCCTGCCATCCGTTTTTCACCGGCGAACAAAAATTTGTCGATACCGCCGGCCGCGTGGAGAAATTCGCCCGACGCTACGGCAGCACCAAGGCGACGCGCACGCCGAAAAAAGCTTAGCTACTCGCACTTTGAAACGCTGATCGCGCGCACGCGTGCGGTCGGCGTTTTTTCTTTATGGACTTCGAGGCCCTGATTCAGCGAAAACGCGAGCGGTTCCAGCAGCTCGAACACGAGATCGCCGACCCGGCGCTGTTCAACAACCGCAAACGCGCCAGCGACACCATGCGCGAGCATTCCAACGTAAAGAATGCGCTCGCGCAATGGGACGCGCTGTCGAATGCACGCGCGCAGTTGGCCGATAATCGCGTACTCGCGAGCTCGACCGATCCGGAGATGGCAGCGATGGCGAGCGAAGAAATCCCAGCGTTGGAAACCAAAGTCGCCGAGCTCGAACGCGATCTGCAGATCGCGCTGCTTCCGCCCGACGAAAACGAAAACCGCGACGCGATCATTGAAATTCGCGCGGGCACCGGCGGCAGTGAAGCGGCGATGTTCGCCGCCGATCTTTACCGCATGTATAACCGATTCGCGGAAGCGGCCGGCCTCAGCATCGAAGACATGGATTCGAGCCCGTCGGAGCTCGGCGGTTTGAAGGAAGTGATCTTCAAAGTGAGCGGCGAATCCGTTTTCCGGAAACTGCGCTTCGAGAGCGGCGTACACCGCGTGCAACGCGTGCCGGCGACGGAAGCGCAAGGCCGCATTCATACCAGCACGGCGACGGTGGCAGTGTTGCCCGAAGCCGAAGAAGTGGATTTCGAATTGAAACCGGACGAGCTGCGCATCGAAGTTTGTCGCGCAGGCGGCCCCGGCGGCCAGGGGGTGAATACGACCGACTCCGCCGTGCAGGTGTTGCATATTCCCACCGGCACGATCGTGCGTTGCCAGGACGGACGCAGCCAGCAGAAGAACAAGGAAAAAGCGCTGAGCATTCTGCGTTCGCGCCTGCTCGAAGTGAAAAAGCGCGAGGAGCAGGAGAAATACGCCGCGCATCGCAAGAGCCAGATCGGATCCGGCGGCCGCGAGGAAAAAATCCGCACTTACAATTTCCCGCAGAATCGCGTCACCGATCACCGCATCGGCCTCACGCTCTACAATCTCGATCGTTTCATCGAAGGCGATTTGAACGAGATCATGGCGGCGTTGCAGGCAGCCGACCTCGCGGAGCGCTTGCAGGAAAGCGCGCTTACCGCGTGAGCGGGCTGGCAATTAACCAGCGCGATATCGTACATGAGCGTGTCGTCTGTCCTCCCGAGTGCGCTGTCTGTCATCCCGAGCCGCGCAGACGGCGAGGGATCTCCCGATGTTCGTGTAACGTGTTACTCAGGCGAGATGCTTCGCCGTCTGCGCGGCTCAGCATGACTACAACACCATGAGCGTGCTGGAAGTTTTGCGATCCACCGCCGCGTATTTTGCGAAGCGCGGCATCGAAAATCCGCGACTGAACGCGGAGCATCTCCTGGCCCATTCGCTGGGAATGAAACGGCTCGATCTCTACCTCGGCTTCGAGCGCGATCTCACCGAGACGGAGCTCGGACCCCTGCGCGAATTAGTGCAGCGCCGCGGCCGGCGCGAGCCGTTGCAGCATCTGCTCGGCACGGTCGAATTCTGCGGCCACACTTTTCTCTGCGACAAACGCGCATTGATCCCGCGGCCGGAAACAGAGGAACTCGTCGAGCTCGTCGGTTCCAAAATCCAAAAACCAAAATCCAAAATCATCGATGTCGGCACTGGCAGCGGTGTGATCGCGCTGTCGCTGGCTGCGAAGTTTCCGGAGGCGGAAATCGCCGGCGTAGATACGTCAGACGACGCGCTCACCCTGGCGCGGGAAAATGCCGCGCGGCTTGATCTGGAGCGCGTCTCGTTTCAAAAAAGCGATTTGCTTGCCGACGTCGATGGCGAGTTCGACATCATCGTCGCGAATCTCCCTTACGTCGCGCGACACGAGGGCGAGCAGCTCGCGCCCGAAGTTCGTTGCGATCCGCAGGGCGCGCTGTTTGGCGGCGAGGTGGGCGACGAAATCGTGCGACGCCTGATCGAAGCTGCGCCTTCGCATTTGCAGCCGGGCGGATTGCTCGCGCTCGAGCTGGGCCTGGATCAGCACACCACGCTCGCGGCGTTGCTGCGCGAGAAGAAATGGCGAGACATTGAAACCAAGAACGACTATGCAGGAGTGACCCGTTTCCTCAGCGGCCGATATGGATAAAATTCTCGTGCACGGGGGCCATGCCCTCTCAGGGTCGATCAAAATCAGCGGCTCGAAAAATTCCGCGCTGCCCATTCTCGCAGCCACGCTGCTTACGCGCGATGAGTGCATCATCCGCCGCGTGCCGGACCTGAGCGACACGCATTACATGCTGCAAATTTTGACGCACCTCGGCGCGCAAGTGGAGCGCGCCAGCGGCACAGTCTCGATCAAGGCGGAAAAAATCGAATCCGTCGCGCCGTACGATGTCGTGCGCAAAATGCGCGCGTCCGTCTGCGTGCTCGGGCCGCTGCTGGGGCGTTGCCGCGAGGCGACGGTTTCGCTGCCCGGCGGCTGCGTGATTGGCGATCGCCCGATCGATTTGCACCTCAAAGGCTTCGAAGCGCTCGGCGCGGCTATTCGCGTGGAGAACGGCAACGTCAAAGTATTCGCGCCGAAACTCAACGGCGCGGTCATTAACCTGCGCGGGAAATTTGGCCCGACCGTGCTCGGCACCGACAATATTATGATGGCGGCCGTGCTTGCCGACGGCGTGACGGTGATCGAAGGCGCGGCAACGGAGCCCGAAGTCTGCGATCTCGCCGATTTTCTGAACAAGATGGGCGCGAAGATCGAAGGTCTCGGCACCACGCGGCTGATCATCGAGGGCGTGCAGGAACTGCACGGCGCCGAGCACGACATCATTCCCGATCGCATCGAGGCCGGCACCTTTCTCGTCGCGGGCGCGATCGCGGGCAAAGGCGTAACGGTGAATCGCGTCGAGCCGAAACATCTCACTGCGCTGACGAATGCGCTGACTGCTTGCGGATTTCACATCGAAACGCAAAAGCATTCCGTGAGCGTGTCGCCTAACGGCAGTTGCCAGCCGCTGGAAATTTCCACGCAGCCCTATCCCGGATTTCCGACCGACATGCAGGCGCAAATGTGCGCGCTGCTTTCGACCACGAGCGGCGAAAGCCGTGTCACCGAAAATATTTTTCCGCAGCGTTACATGCATCTCGCGGAGTTGAAGCGCATGGGCGCGAACGTCGAGATCGAAGGCCCGCTCGCGCGCATCCACGGCGTCGCGTCGTTGACCGGCGCGCCGGTGATGGCGAGCGATCTGCGCGCTTCCGCCGCGCTCGTGCTCGCGGGATTGAAAGCAGAAGGCGTCACCGAAGTCAGCCGCGTTTATCACATCGATCGCGGCTATGAACATCTCGACGAAAAACTGAGCGAACTCGGCGCGCACATCGAACGCGTCAAAGCCTGAACGAAAATCATGGAACCGATCCTACCATCAACTCCGCCACCGCCCGCGCCTGCGCCTGCGCCGACGCCAGCGTCCGACATCCGCACCTGGTGCGTGCTCGCGCACGCGAGCGCGCTGCTTGGCTTCTTCTTTCACTTCCTCGGCCATCTGCTCGGCCCGCTCATCGTCTGGCTGGTGAAACGCAGCGAGTCGCCGGAGATCGATGCGCACGGCAAAGAAGCGCTCAATTTTCAGCTCACCATGCTGATCTACGACGTCATCGCCTTTATCCTCATCTTCGTCGTCATCGGCATCCCGCTGCTGATTGTGCTTTGGGTGCTGAACACCGTCTTCGTCATCATCGCTTCCATCAAAGCAAGCGAAGGCCAGCTCTATCGCTACCCGTGCACGATCCGGTTTCTGAAATAATCGCGTGAGCGCGTCGGCTGTGATTCGTGCGCGGGAAAGTCAGCGGTATTTCGCGAGCAAGCGGTCGATGTAGGCGCTGTAAATTTCCGCCAGCGGCGCGCTCTCGAGGAAGAGAATATTCTCGGCGTTGAACTCGGCGCTGCGCGAAAAATTATACGAGCCGGTGATGACGGTGTCGTCGATGACGAGCACTTTGTTGTGCATGAAATCGTGCACGCCGGTCGGCGTGTAAGGCGTGGAATTTTTGCCGGCGAGATGCGCGCGCGCAACGATGTCGTGGAGGGCGGGAATCTTCCAGCGATTCGACGGCACCTCCTGCCACTGCCGGTAAACATCGGTCATTTGCGTGCGATCGTAGATGCCGTCGACAGGCACGCCGCCGGCTTGCAATAAATTCCGCAGCTCGCCGATGAGCGTGCCGGAGTTAAGCAGCAAGCTGCAAATGCGGACGCGTCGTTGTGCCGTGCGCAGGCGCCGCGCGATCTCCGTGTCGATCTCGAAGCCGTAGCCGGGCGAAAACAGGACGCGCGCGGTGCCCGGCTGATTAGCGAAGGTGATCGGCACCGGCCGCGTCTCGATATGGCCGGTGTTGTCGAAATTTTCCCGCTCCCACATCTGCTGGAAGTCTTGCGCGTAAGAGGCGGCGAGCGGCGCGGAATCGATGACGACGATGTTGTTCTCCATCCTGGTGAACGCGTCGTCTGTCATATTGGTGGAGCCGGTCCAGACCGACTCCTTGTCGCGCACGATGAATTTATTGTGCATTAATTTCATGCCGCCGATGCGGCGGAACGGGTAGCCTAACGACGCGATGAACGCACTGGTGCCGCTCGGCGCCGGATCGCCGCCCGCGGCCGTCTCCGCGCGCTTGTCGCCATCGAAACAAAAACGAATCCGCACGCCGGCGGCGGCGCGTTCATGCAAAGCGGCGATGAGCGCGGCTTTCAACGAATCGCTCAAGCGCATGTCGTAAAAGGCGAGATCGAGCGTGCGTTTGGCGGCGCCGATAAACGCGGTCAACCGCGCCATGATCGCGTCGGCTGTTTGTTCCCCCTGCGCGAGAAAGAAAACGGCGACGGTATCCACGCGCGCTAGTCTGGCCTGATTTGCTAATTATTTCCTGTGCTCATTCGCGCTTGGAATTTGCCGGCGCGCACGCGCAAACTTGCGCGCTTGGAAATTCTCGCTCGCGATGCCTAAGAATCGACTCGAAGCCTTCAGCGACGGCGTGCTCGCGATCATCATCACCATCATGGTGCTGGAATTGAAGGCGCCCCACGCGGGCTCGTGGCACGCGCTCGGCCCGCTGCTACTGCCGCTGTGCAGCTATCTGGTGAGCTTCATTTATATCGGAATCTACTGGAACAATCATCACCACATGTTTGCGGCCACGCGGAAAGTGAGCGGCGGCGTGCTGTGGGCGAATCTGCATTTGCTGTTCTGGCTCTCGCTTTTTCCTTTTGTCACCAGTTGGATCAGCGAAACGGAACTGGCGCTGTGGCCAACGGTCGCGTACGGCGTCGTGCTTTTGCTCGCCGCGATCGCCTACTTCATTTTGCAAAATGTGATCATCGCCGCGCAGGGCGACGATTCGCTGCTGGCGCGCGCGATCGGCCGCGACACGAAAGGGAAATTATCGCCGCCGATTTACGCGGTGGCGATTGGCGCGGCGTGGATTCATCCGTGGCTTTCGGCGGCGCTGTATGTCGTGGTCGCATTAATCTGGCTAGTGCCGGATCGGCGGATTGAAAGGCGAATCACTCCGGAGTAAACCGCGTGCGCTAGACAGTCGCGCGCACTTACGTTAACAATCAGCCGTGATCGGCTTCGCGAAAATTTACTTCCTCATTTTCGGCGCGCTCACCATCGCCGGCGGCGTGATGGGTTACGTGAGCAAAGGCAGCGTGCCTTCGCTCATAGCCGGCACGATCTCGGGTCTGTTGCTGTTGCTCGCCGCTTTTCTGTTGCCGGAACGTCAGATGATCGGACTCATCATCGCGCTGGTTGTTTCGCTTCTGCTCGCGGCGCAGTTCGTGCCCAAACTTTTGCGCGGCGGGAAAATGATGCCCGCCGGCATGATGTCGGTGTTGAGCGTGCTCGGCCTCATCGCGGCCATCGCGGCGTGGCTGAGAAAGTGACGCGTGGCTGAGGTGCGCCTGAGGACGCTGCGCGTCGTCGCTTATCTCATCGGGCTCGCGCTTTTGAGCGCCATTATCCTGCGCTGGATTTCCCTCGAACGCTGGCACGCCACGGCCCTGCGGCCGGAAGCGCAACCGACGATGGAAGACACCACGTTGCCGCCGCCGGCGGCGACGCGAGCGCCCGTCATCACCGGTAAACTCGATCTCGCGCGCATTTTCAACGGCATCATGTTGCGCAGCAAAGTGGAGAGCACGAGCGGTGCGGACGCGACGACCGAGCGCGTGGATCCGCAAAGTTACGTGGCCGATTTCAAACTCCAGGTGCGCGTGCCCACGCCGAATCGCACGCTCGATGAGCTCGGCAAGGTGAATCCGTCCCTGTCGAAAGTGCTGCCCGGCTTAAGCGCCATGGTGACGCCCGATTCGGTGTCGCCGCTTTTCGCGCAACTCTACGACACCAAAGTACGCGTGTTGCGCGAGAATCTTAACCGACTCGATCTGCTGCTTTCGCGGCACAATTTTTTCGACTGCCAGACGGTGTTGCAATTGCAGTATCCGCAGACGAAACGGCGCGCGCTCCTCTTGCAGGCCGATATGGACGTCGACGCCGATGGCTCCGATTCCGACCGCATGCCGGCGGGCCATGGCGTCTCGCCAAATTTCCAGCCGTTCACCAGTTTTCGCTGGGCGAAGAAAACGTCGGAGCCGAATCCGTATCTGCCGGGCATGCAGGACAAGCTGAAGCATTACGAAACGGAAGCGGCCGCGAAAACCACCAGCGCGGATCGCAAACGCGAGTTGAAAAACGCAACCGCCATCTTGCGCGATGAGATCGGCGCGATGAAGAAATTCAGCTACCTGATCGGCGCGACCGATCCGTTCATCGTCATGCCGGGCTCATTCGCGAAGGGGAAAGACGCGGTGAAAGTGGGCGACTACGCCGTCGTCATTTACGCGGATCGCATTTACCCGGCCATCGTCGGCGACATCGGGCCGAACGATCGAGTCGGCGAAGCGTCGTTGCGCATCGCAAAGGAAATCAGCCCGGCCGCGACCCCGATGAACCGGCCGGTGGACGAGCTGAAGGCGACGTATCTCGTTTTTCCCGGAACGGCAGACACGTCGTGGGGCCCGCCGGACCTGGAGAAATTGCAGACGCGTTGCGAAGCGCTGGTGAAGGAAATCGGCGGCGCGACGGTGCCGCTGCATCACTGGGAAAATATTATTCCACCGCCGCCCACGCCCACGCCCAGTCCCACGCCGACACCGAGCGCGACACCGTCGCCAACATCAGCCAGCGCGATCTCGCCGAGCCCGACGGCTTCGCCTACAGCGACTTTCGCGTTTCCGACGGCCTCGCCCAGCGCGACGCCTTGAGGGTTATTCGTCGTCGGGAACAAAAATCGGCGGCTCGGCCGGCTGCACGACGCGGCGTGTATAAGTGCGCGAAGAAGGATTGAAAGGCTGGTAGGGCGGCGGCGGCAAAATAATCGTCTCGCCGGCAGGCATGCGCATCACCCAATCGCCGCTGGATGTCGTGCCCACGAAACGCGCGGCGATGCGACCTCGCACCGCGGCGGTCGCGGCATCGCGAAGTTGTGCACACGCTTTCTGATCGCGCGCCTCGCGGTTTCCTGGCTCTTAGTCGACACGATCTTTTCGGAGAATTTCTTCGTGCTCGCTGCGTTTGATGCTTGGTCGGCGGCAGCGACGGCTAAGCCCGAGACGGAAGGCGGGTTTTCCGCGGCGGCCGAAGGCGTGGGCGCGGAAGCAATCTCGGGAGGGCCTTCTGCCGGTGTCGACAACTCAGTCGCCGGGGACGAACGATCGGAGTTGCGCTCGGCGACGCTTAAATCACATCCGACGCAATGGTCGCGGCCGGTGGCGGAGAGGCAGGTTCGATCGGCTCCAGAGTCGGCGCGGCGGATGCGGCCGGAAAATTATTGGACGCGACAATGGTTGCTTCCGGCGTGGCGGCAACGACTGGCGCGGGTGTGTTCTCGGGAACGCCGACCGGCTCGCCGATCTGGGTGATGTCCGTTGGTTTTCTCGAGCGGCGAACAAACGGCGCCGCCAGCAGCAGGGCCGCGAGCAAGAGCACGCTCAGCGCGGCCAACGCCCAGGCGCGGCGCAGGGAGCGCGGCGTCGCCGTTTCGCGCGGTGCATTCGTCGCGAACGGGACCGCGAAAGGATTCACGCCACGCTGGCGACGTTCCATCTTGGCCAGAGCCACGCGCATTTCTTCGACGAGCGCGACCGGGTCCTGCGGTCGCCGCTCGGGATCGTTGCGCAACATGTTCAAGAGGAGCGGCCACAAGGCTTTCTGCGATTTATCGAGCAGGGGCAGGCGGCGTTCGGCGGTGGCGGTGCCGGCGAGCGGAACCGCGCCGGTAAGAAGAAAACAGAGCGTAGTGCCGAGCGAGAAAATCTCGGAGCGAAAATCAACCGTCCCATTCTGGAGTTGTTCCGGGCTGGTGAATTGCGGAGCAAGCGACGGCACGAATTCAGGGAAGTCCTCATTGCCAGCTTTAACCCCGGCGAGGCCGAAATGGAGCAGCTTGATGAAGGGCCAACCGCCATCGGGAGATTGTCCGGGCAAAATCAAAATGTTCGACGGCTGCAGCGCACGATGGGTGAGCTCGTGGAAGGCGGCCGTGTACAGCGCGTCGACCACTTGGATGCCAATGCGCATGATCGCGTCGGCTGGCAACGGCCCGCGAGCGACGACCCAGGCGTCCGCGGTTTCACCGCTCACGAGTTCTGAAGCAACGACGATGTCGTCGCCTTCGAGGCCCGCCGCGAAAATTCGGACGACGTTGAGGTGTTCGAGTTTCCCGGCCGCGCGCGTTTGCTCTAGAAATTTCTCGATCGCAACGTCGCTCAATGTGGCACCGGGGATTAATTGCAGCGCCACCGTTTCGCCCGAACGCATATCCACGGCGCGATAGGTCACGCTTGGCCCATCGCGGCTAATTTCGCGCGCGGCGTCGTTCTCGCCCACGCAAATGCGGTAGCGATCAAAATAGGTAGTGCGTTCCATGAAACCCTTCGTGCGGCTGGAAGAATGCCGCCCCTGGATGAATCGAGCCGGCAGGCGCCGCTGGAGGTTTAGACCGGGCGAGTTGCAGTTCTATTCGCCGGAAAAGCGGCTACCCCGCATGGATTCGAACCATGAATAACGCCTCCAAAGGGCGCTGTGTTACCGTTACACCACGGGGTAAGGTGATCCGGAGTTTATGGCGTTCGCGGCGCGGCGCAACGACGGGAACTCATTCGCTAAGCGCGTCGGCTGATGAGCGCGCTGGCTAATTTCCGGCCGGATGCGGCAGGCGAATGTCGATGGTGGTGCCGCTGCCGTGCACGCTGGAAATCGAAATTTTTCCGTCGTGCGCTTCGACCACCGACTTGGCGATGGCCAGGCCAAGGCCGGTGCCATTGGCTTTCCCGTGCGTGACGAAAGGCTCGAAAAGCCTGGGCAATAATTCCGGCGGAATGCCTTTGCCGGTATCGGAAATGCGCAACACGACCTGATCCTGCACCAGGTCGGATGTGATGGTGAGAATGCCGCCGCCGTTCATCGCTTCGCGCGCGTTCTTGATGAGATTCGAGAGCATGCGGATAAAGCGCGCGCGATCGATCTCGACGTTGCCGTCGTAACGGATGCGTTTGACGAACTGGATGTTCTTTCCGGGCAGGAGACGGAGCGATTGCTGGTTGAGCTCATCGAGCAAACCCCAGATGGAAATGAGTTGCTTGTTCAACTGCGTGCTGCCGCGGGCGTAATCGAGCAGCTCCTGCGTCATCGCGAGCATGCCGTCGACCGCGCCGTCGAGCATGCCGGTGAGTTCGCGCAGGCGAGGATCGTTGGTTTCGCTTGCGATCAAATCCGAGCAGCAACGCACGATGCAGATGGGATTCTTGAGATCGTGAATGATGGAGTTTGCCATCGAGCCGACGAGGCTCAGTCGCTCCGAGCGCATTACCTCGGAAATGAAGTGCGAGTTGACGCTGCGCAGACGCTCGGTCACCGAGCGCAAGAAGTTCATGTGCAGGCGGCTGGGCGCGAGCTCGAGAATGTGCTGGAAGGTATGCTCGTTTACGGCGCCGAGCAGCGTGGGTTCGGCCGCGGTCGCCATGGCGGAACGCGGCTCGCCGTCGAGCAACGCCATTTCGCCGAAGAAATTCCCGGATTGAATGTAGCCGAGCACTTCCTGCTGCCCGCCGCGGCCCTGCTTGGAGATCTTAATCGAACCTTCGCCGACCAGATAGAGGGAATCGCCGGCGTCGCCTTCGTTGAAAATGACGTCGCCCGGCTGGTAGGAGCGGATGTCGACCTCGGGCCGGATCGAATCCAGCAACTTCGCCTCAATGCCTTCGAAAAGGCGATTGCGGGTGAACTGGTCGAAGACTTCGGCGTTAAGGACGGAGACCATCGGGCCTTCCTTAAATAGCAGCCGCGATGCCGTCTTCGGCAGTATTTGTTCGTCGTGCCTTGCGGCGCTGGAGCATCGGATCAATCAGCTCGCTGAGCACCTCGGGGCCGAAGGGTTTTTGCAAAAACCCGCTCAATCCCGCCGCCAGCATTTTACTCAGGCGTGCGCGTTCGATGAAACCGGTCGTAAGGACGACGTCGATCGCTGGGTTGATGACGCGCAACCGCTCGAACGTCTCCTGGCCGTTCATGAACGGCATATTGAAATCGAGCAGCACCAGATCATAGACAGCGGGATCACGACGGAAAATATCGAGGCACTCGAAGCCGGACTGCGCGCAGACGACGTGGTGCCCGTGCCCACTGAGCAGCCGTTCCAGCAAGGTCAGCGTCATTTCCTCATCGTCCGCGATGAGGATGGTCGACCGATAGGGCATCGGCGGCGGAGCCGAGAGCGCGCTGGCTAATTTCCGCAGGTCCGGGTGAAGCAGTACTTTGCCGTTCGTGCCGCCTGCCTGGGCCACGAGATGCGCGGTGACCTGTTCCGCGCGCTCGATGCTGGCGCGCAACATGCCGAAATATTTCTCGGAACCTTCGCGGCCTTCCCAGATGTTTTCGATCTGGTGGCTCGTGCCCGCGATGATGTGCATCAAATTATTCAGCTCGCTCGCGGCGTAGGAAACCACGCAGTCGTCGGTCGCGTCGCTCGGTGGGATCGGCTCGTCCACGAGGATTTAGAAACCGCCGCCGGAAGCGAGCGAATGAGTCACCGCGCCTTGCCCTGCGAAGGTGCCAGTAGTGGAACCGTTGCCACCGAAACCGGTGTAATTCGCGTGGTTTGTGAAGACATCCGCGGGCGAGGGACCGAGCACGGTCACGACTTTGCCGTTGAAGATGTTGACGGTATCGCCGGAGATCGTTTTCGCACTGTTGCCGCTCAAGGTCACGTTATTCGTGAAGTTGACGGTGCCGTTGCTGCCGCCGGCGAAGAGTTTGATCGTCGAATTGGCGTCGATCGTCCCGCCGCCGACGTTAAGCGTCCCGTTGTTGCCGAGCGCACCAACTTTCACAACATCGCCGTGCAGGGTGGCATTTTGCATGGTCACCACCCCAGTGCTGCCCGTGTTAGTGATTTGCACGGTGCCGCGATCCGCCTTGGCCGTTCCATTCATATTAATGGCGCCGCCAGCCGACGTGAAGGTGATGCTCCCACCCGGTCCGGGCGCGGCGTTGCTCAGCAAGGCAAGGAGCTGCGCCGAACTGTTCACGCTGATGGCAGTCCCGGTCGTCTTATTGCTCGTGATACGAATATTTCCGCCGCTCTTGCTCGCGTGGCCGGCGAGGGTATCGGAAACCTTAATGTTATTATTAACCGTGACCTGACCGTTGCTCGTAAGGTTCACGTTGCCGCCGTTGCCGCCAAAGGCGACGAGCGCTCCGTTCGCGCCCGTGGTGGCGTTGATGTCGGAATTGATGTTGATGTCGCCCGCGACCGGAACGCTGGCGGAGCCGATATTCAACGTGCCGCCATTACCGCCTTCGGAAAAAAGGCTAAGGAACCAGGCGTCGCCACCATTGAGTGCGATCGGGTTTCCTCGCGAGCCGACTGTGTTCACGTCGATGCCCGGGACGAACAGCGACAGCGTTCTGCCATTTTCGGGGTCGAACCAGAGCGTGCCGTTGCGCGCCGGCGCAAGGATCGGCACCTTGAAATCAAAGTTGCCGAAGCAAGAGAGGATCGCGTTGCTTACGTCCAGGGACGAGTTGAGCGTGAGATTCCTACCGGCAGCTAATTCGGCGGTGCTCGCGCTGATCGTCGCGTTGATATTTAAATCTTTCCCAGCGACGATGCTCACGTCATCGCCGGTGATCGGGCTGCTAATGGTTCCATTCTGCGGGAATGAGATTGCCTGATTGTTGCCGGGCGGTGTCGGTGTTGGTGTTGCGGTCGGCGTCGGCGTGGCGGTTGGCGTCGGTGTTGCTG
>JALYTV010000061.1 GCA_030854105.1 Verrucomicrobiota bacterium
TCCATCAGGTGCACGACATCGGCGAAGAGGATGCCCGAGTATTTCATCGCTTCGGGATGAATCGGCAGCCGACCGATGGCTCCGCCGGTCGAAGTCGCTTCCGCTCTGCCGTCGTGCACGACAAAATTGCAATCCTGCACGGTGTAGAGCGGATAGCCAAAAAGAGAGCGCGCGATCATCACGCGACAGCGGCCCGGGAAAAACTTTACGTGCGCGCGTTCGAAGGTCAGAAGCGGGTAGCTTAATTTGTCTTTTTTATTTCGCAGCGCGTTCGCAATGTAGGCGTTCACGGTGTCTTCGGAATAGCGCAATTCCGGCGGTCGCCGATAAGCGATCATGGTCTCGAGATCGAGGCTGATCTGGGCCGGTAAAGCTGCCGACTTGGCCACAGGCGGAATATCCGGAGGCAAAACGGCGAGCACCACGCCGGCCATGGCGGCGGCGCCGATGATCATCTTGATTCCCTGAATGCACCAAAGGCGAATCTTTGCTTTCCGCTGGTCGAACATCCCGCGCACCCGCTTGAGCGTTTGCTCGCGGTCTTCCACCGGCAGCTTTTTCGCCGACAAAGGGGAACGATCCAAACGCGCGCCACATTCGTGGCAGTAAATGCGCTCCGCTTCGTTCTCGAAGCGGCAATCCGGGCAAATCAATTTGATGGCAGTCGCCGTAGTCATTCCGTTTTCTTCGTCGCGGGTTTCGCTTCCGTCTTCGGCTTTTCTGGTTTCTCTTTTTTCGCGCCCTCCTTGTAGGAGTTGCTGCGGTAATCGGTGGTATAAAAACCGGAGCCTTTGAAAAGGAGACCCGCGCCGGTGCCAAGCAGCCTTTTCACCTTGCCGTGGCCCCATTTTTTCATGCGACAGGAATCCTTCGGGCATTCCTTGAACGCCTCGTCGCGCATCGACTGGAAGGTGTCGAAATGCTTGCCGCATTTCTCGCAGGCGTATTCGTAAGTCGGCATGGAAAAGCTAGGGAGCAGCACAGTAGCTCCTTTCGAAAGCAAAATTCAAGCCGCACCCCGAAATGGCAGCGGCAAAGCGACCGGATTCTTGACTTTCGGAGCGGCCAGACCACCGTGTGCCCGTGATGAAACCATGGGCTTCGAGGGTATTTTGGCTGAGCGCGCTGGCTATAAGCGGATTGTTAACGGCGTGCGAGTCGGACGACGCCCGTTTCAATCCGCAGACGCAATATCTCGGTGGCGTCTATGGCCAGGGCCCGGTCGCCGCCAGCGCGCCGCAGGATACAATTTCTTACTGGGACGGCGAGGGCGTCTCCGGCAAGCCGAGCATCAAGATCAGCCTCGGCGAACAGCGCGCTTACTTCTACAAAGGGGGCCAGCTCGTCGGCATCTCGCAGCTTTCTACCGGGCGCGAGGGCAAAAATACGCCGCCCGGCAAGTACAAGATCATCAATAAGGACATCGGCCACGCCTCCAGCCTCTACGGCGATTACGTTGATGCCGCCGGCAATGTGGTGATGCCGAACATCGAGCTCGGGAAAGATCCCAAGCCGCCGGGCGCGCATTACAAAGGCGCTTCCATGCCTTTCTACATGCAGATCGCTCCGGGCTTCGGGCTGCACGCGGGTTATCTGCCGGGTTACGCGGCTTCGCACGGTTGCATTCGGATGCCGGAATTCATGGCCGAGAATTTCTTCAAATCCGTCTCGCCCGGCACGCCGGTGATGATCACTGAGTAAGCGGCCTTCAGCGAACAAGCAGAGCGCGCTGTCTAACGACCCTGCGCACGACGCGCTGCTCGCGCGCGTCGCGGCCGCGCCGCCCATCTCGCAACGACTGGCAACGATGGCCGAGCCGCCCGTCCGGTTCTCGCACGTCATCGCCAGCGCGCAGCCATTCCTCGTCGCCGCTATCGCGCAAAAAGTAGCGCGCACGCTATGGGTCGTCTGCGAGAACGTCCGCGCACAGGAACTCTTCTTTGAAAGCCTGCTCAACTGGGACGCCGAGGCGGCGTTTCTGCCGGAAGCGGAATTCGCCGCAGTCGAAAACATCCTGCCGGATCCAGAAATTGCCGCCGAGCGACTGGCGCTGCTAACCACACTCGGCCGCGGCGCCAAAGCAAAGATCGTCGTCACCACGCGAGCCGCGCTCGATCAGCCGGCCCCGCGGCGCGGCGCGCTGCATACCGCTTCGCTCACCCTGCGACGCGGCCCAACCGAGGGCATGGAAACACTGGTGAGCGCGCTGGTTAAGGCTTGCTACGAGCGCGTCGCGCAAGTGGTCGTGCGCGGCCAATTCGCCGTGCGCGGCGGCATCGTCGACATTTTTTCCTGGCAAGCGCCGTTGCCGTGGCGCGCGGAATTTTTCGGCGACGATATCGAATCGCTCCGTGAGTTCGACCTTGATACGCAAACATCGCTGCGCACGCGCAACGACGCGACCGTGCTGCTGAGCGCGGCGGAAGACGCGAGCGGAACCGTGCGCGACTACATCGAGAAGCGCGATCTCGTGATCGATCTGCAGCCGGAGGAAAATTCGACCGCGCAAATTCAAATCAGCGACGGCTGGATCGAAAGCGGGCCGGAAGATTTCGACGGCGCGTTCCTGGAATGCGACATCGGCGAATTCAGCGCGGGTGATTTTCTGCTCGCCGAAGCGAAGCGCGCGCTCTTTGCCAAACGTCTCCAGCAATGGCGCGATGAAAACGCGAGCGTCATTATTTATTTCCAGACGGAAGGCGAAATGGAACGCTTCCGCGAGCTGATGTCAGCCGACGCGCTCACCGGCATCGCGTTGGTGGAAGGCACGCTCAGCTCCGGTTTCCTTTTCCCGGCGGCGAAACTCGTTGTCCTTTCCGCGAACGAACTCATCGGCCGCTACCCGGTGCACGGCCGCCGACGCTTGCAACGTGCCGAACGTCGCAACCGCACCCAGATTGATTTCAGCGAACTCAACGAAGGCGATCTCGTCGTCCATCTCGAGAACGGCATCGGCAAGTTTCTCGGCGTGGTCGAGATGCCGATAGCAAATGCATTGCCAATGGAGGGGCGAGCTCCCGCGAGCCCGGCGTCGCGGGAGTTCCGCCCTCCAAGTGTGGAACGATTCTCGGCCAGGGAAGTGCTCGTGCTTGAATTCGCCGAGGAAGCCAAGCTCTACGTGCCGCTCGAGCAGGCGTATCTGGTTTCGCGTTACGTCGGCGTCGGCAGGAAATCGCCGGCGCTCAGTTCGCTGGCTGACGCCAAATGGGCGCGCGCGAAGAAATCCGCGGCCGCCTCGATCTTCGATTACGCGGGCAAAATGCTTTCGGTACAGGCCGAGCGCGAAACGAATCCCGGCTTCGCTTTTGGCGCGGACACGAAATGGCAGGCGGAATTCGAGCATTCGTTCCCGTATCGGGAGACGCCAGATCAATTGAAAGCGATCGTCGCCGCGAAGCACGACATGGAGCAACCGCGCCCGATGGATCGGCTCATTTGCGGCGACGTTGGCTTCGGCAAAACCGAGGTCGCGATTCGCGCCGCCTTCAAAGCGGTGATGGAAGGCAAACAGGTCGCCGTGCTCGCGCCCACGACGGTGCTCGCGCAGCAACACGCGGAAACATTCCGCCAACGGATGTTAGACTACCCGATCAGGGTGGAGATGCTCAGCCGTTTCCGTTCGCCAGCGGAGCAGAAAAAAGTGCTGCAGCTCCTGCGCGAAGGCGGCGTCGACATCGTCATCGGCACGCACCGACTCATTTCCGGCGACATCGTTTTTAAAGATCTCGGCCTGGTCGTCATCGACGAAGAGCAGCGCTTCGGCGTTTTGCACAAGGAAAAATTCAAAGAGCTCTTCAAACTCGTCGACGTGCTCACGCTCTCGGCCACGCCGATTCCACGCACCCTCTATTTGTCGCTCGTCGGCGTGAAGGATATGTCGACCATCGAGACGCCGCCGCAGAACCGGCTGCCGGTCGAGACCGTCGTCTGCGGTTACGACGAACGGATCATACGCGACGCGATCAACCGCGAGCTCGAGCGTCAGGGGCAGGTCTACTTCCTGCACAATCGCGTCACTTCGATCGAGAAAGTGCGCGACCGCATCGCCGAGCTTTGCCCCGGCGCGCGGGTCGAATTCGGCCACGGCCAGATGAGCGCGGACGAACTCGAAGACGTGATGGAACGTTTCGTCGCCGGCAAAATCGACGTGCTCGTCTGCACCACGATCATCGAGAGCGGGCTGGATATTCCCAACGCGAACACCATCGTCATCGATCGCGCCGATCGCTTCGGGCTCGCGGATCTGTATCAACTGCGCGGTCGCGTCGGACGCGCGGAGCACAAAGCCTACGCTTATCTTCTGCTGCCGCGCGAGATGATGACCGTCGGTGCCGCGCGCAAACGCATCAACGCGATCAAGCAATACAGCTCGCTCGGCGCCGGCTTCCGCATTGCCATGCGCGATCTCGAGATTCGCGGCGCCGGCAGCATTCTCGGCACGCAACAGAGCGGGCACATGGTCGCCGTCGGTTTCGATCTTTATTGCCAATTGCTCAAGCAGGCCGTTTCGCAGATCAAAGGACAGAAGACGCGCTTCCGCCTCGAAGTGGAATTGCGGTTGGATTTCGTGGCCACCAACGAAGCCGAGCATGTCGTCGCCGCCTCGCTCGTCAGCGCCTTTTTGCCGCGCGCATATCTCAGCGACACGCCGCAGCGCATCCAGGCTTACCGCCGTCTCGCGGATGTCACGACGCAGGAGCAGCTCGATCGCCTGGCCAAAGAATGGCGAGACCGTTTCGGCCCCTTCCCGCCACCGGTAACGAACCTGATTCTGCTGACGCAGATCAAGCTGGCGGCGGCGAAGCAGCATCTCACCCGGGTGGAAACCCGCGAGGACAAGCTCATGCTCACGCGTCGTGGGGATTTCATACTTGTCGCAGGCAAATTTCCTCGTTTAGTAAGCGCCAAGATCGAGCAGCGATTACCGGAAATCCTGGAGCTGCTTCGGAAACTCTGAACGCTATGCTTCGCTCTCTCCCGGTGGTTCTTCTCGCGACAATTTCTTTGCCGCTCTTTGCGCTTGCCCAGACCTCGACCCCTCCGGCCACGACCACGACTCCCGAAGTCATCAATGGCATCGCCGCGATTGTAAACGACGAGGCCATCCCCATCTCGCAGGTGCGTGAACTCTCGGCGCCGAAAGAAAAGCTGCTGCACTCCCAGTTTAGCGGCAACGAACTGGTCGAAAAAATAAAGGAAGCGCGCAAGGCGGCCTTGCAGGATTTGATCGATCGTCAGCTCATCATTCAGTCCTTTCGCAAGGAAGGCTTCCAAATTCCGGATCACTTCCTGGACGAGCGCATCAAGGAAATCATCAAGGAGAATTTCGGCGGTGACCGCAACACCTTCATCAAGACGCTGCAGGCGCAGAATTATACCCTCGGCGAATTCCGCAAAATCGAGCTGGAGAAGATCGCGATCTCAGCCATGCGCGGCAAAAACGTAAAACTCAACACCATCGTCGCGCCCTCCAAGGTGGAGGAATATTACCGCAAACATCGCGCTGATTACACGACCAAAGAGCAGATCAAGCTGCGCATGATCATGATTCCGTCGCACGGCTCCGATCACGACTCGCAGAAGGCGATGGCGGAAGAAATTTTAGCAAAACTGGTTCACGGCGCCGAATTCGATCGCATGGCGCAGATTTACTCGGAAGACAGCACGCGCGATCAGGGCGGCGATTGGGGCATCGTCGAGCGCGGCACGCTCACCGCCAACCTCGAGAAAGTGGCGTTCAATCTACCCGTCGGAAAAGTCAGCAACATCGTCGAAGTCGGCGGGAATTTTTACATTTTGAAAGTCGAAGCCAGGAGCGGCGGCGACACCCGTTCGCTGTCGCAAGTGCGCGACGAGATTGCGAAAAAGGTCCTGCAGGAAGAAGCGCAGGCCGCTCAGGAACATTGGATCGCGGGCCTGCGCCAGAAGGCCTACATCAAGACGTTCTAGGACTGCGATCACTCTGCCCGCGATCGTGTCGGCTAATAGACGACGCGCTTGCCTGCCTCTTCCGCGCGGGGAAACTGCGCGATGGCGCTTCGCATCGGCATTACCACTGGCGATAGCGCCGGCATTGGGCCGGAGATTGTTCGCGCGGCGCTGAGTTCCGGTAAAATTCCCACCGACGCGGAGTATCGCGTGATCGGGGAAATGCCGGAAAGCGCAGTGGGACTTCCGACGCCGGCGACCGCGCGCGCGGCGCTCGCCGCCATGGAGGAAGCGGCCGCCGCCACCAAAGCAGGCGAGCTCGATGCCGTCGTCACCGGGCCCATTCACAAAGCACGCATGCGCGACATCGCTTTCGCTTTTCCCGGCCAAACGGAATTTTTTGCCGCGCGCTGGCAAAGCACAGACTACGCGATGTGTCTCACCGCCGACCCGATCACTGTCGCGCTGGTTACCACCCACATCGCGCTGCGCGAGGTTCCGCTCGCATTACGCCAATCCGAGATCGTGCGCGTCGGCAAATTGCTCGCGGGTTTTCTTAAACAACGCGGACGCGCGCATCCACTCATCGTCGTTCCCGGCTTGAATCCCCACGCGGGCGAAAGCGGCAATATGGGACACGAAGAAATAGAGATCATCGCGCCGGCGGTGGCCGAATTGTCGACCACGAAAATCGCCGACTTCGAAGGCCCGCTCTCAGCCGACACGCTCTTCTTCCATCTCGCGCAGGGGAAATGGGACGCCGCGCTCTGTCTCTATCACGACCAGGGATTGATTCCGCTGAAACTGCACGGCTTTGATCGCGGCGTAAACGTCACCCTCGGCCTGCCCTACCCGCGCACCAGCCCGGATCACGGCACGGCGTTTGAGATCGCGGGAAAAAATATCGCGCGCCCGGATAGCATGATCGCGGCGATCAATCTCGCCGTGGAACTGGCGCAATGAACGTCGCGAAATACGGCACCGTCTTCACCGTCGGCCTGCAAAACACGTTCGTGTATCGGTGGAATTATTTTCTGCGCGCGTTCTTCGGCTTAATCCCGCTCGCCGGCACCGTCTTTCTCTGGCAGGCGATCTTCAAGGAACCGGGCGGCCGCGGCTTCGGCGGCTACAACTACGGCGAGATGATCTACTATTATCTGCTCACCATTCTCGCCTCCAATCTCGTGACGCCGACGGAAGATGACTGGCAGATCGCGTCGGATATTCGCGAAGGGCAGATCAATTCCTTCCTCACCAAACCGCTGAGCTACCTCGGTTATCGCACCACGATTTTTCTCGCCGGCCGCCTCGTCTTCACCCTGGTAACGATCGTCCCCATCGGTCTGATTTTTTTCTATTACCGCAGCTTCCTCAAGTTTCCGCACGATGTCGCCACCTACGTTTACGCGAGCGCGTCGCTCATCATGGCGGCGTTCATTCAATTCTTCATTACCTACTCGCTCGCGATGATGGCGTTCTGGATTCTCGAAATCTCGACCATCGTGTTCATCGTTTATTCGTTCGAATATTTCCTCGGCGGACAAATGTTCCCCATCGACATCATGCCGGTAGGCGTGCAGGCGGTGATGAAATGGCTGCCGTTTTATTACGAACTCTTTTGTCCGATCGCGATTTTCACCGGGCGCTTGCAAGGCGCGAGCATGCTCAGCGCGCTGGCAATTCAATTGGGTTGGATGGGGGTGACGTGGTCGCTCGCGCGTTTCATGTGGCAGCGCGGCCTCGGCCATTACCAGGCGGTGGGCGGTTAGCGGCAGTTCGGAGAGAGTGCTATATCGATTAAAGGACGGCATTTTCCTGCCAAGTGGCATTGTAAGCGGCGGTCTATGACCGCCGCCGAAACGCGGGTGAGAGCCCGGACCGGAGCGCGCAAGGGAGCCCAGATAAGAGCGGCGCGCCGGGCTGGACGAGTGGCTGGTCAACGCCAAGGACGTCAACCTGCCCGGTCGAACAAATCGACTCTTGAAATTAGACAGCACGATGTGCCGGCAGGCGCGCGACCAGGATCGCGCCGGCAAAAAACAAAACGACGCTGTAGCTGAAGGCGATCGTCGTTCCAAAAGCCGACCAGAGCGCACCGACGACGATGCTGGAAAGCGAATCGCCAACGCCGTTCACCGTGGCGAGCACACCGAACGCCATGCCGTGATGACTTTCGTCGACCAGCTCGGCGCAGAGCGAATCCTCCAGCGTTTCCTCCATCGCCGCGTAGATGCCGCCGATGAGAAAAATGAGTCCGAGCGTCCAGACCGAAACAGGCAGTACGATCACCATGAGCGCCATGATGCCGGCGAGCGCGTAGCCAATGGCGAGCAGATGATTTTTCGCAAAACGATCGCCCAGCCAGCCGGCCACGAGCGAGAACGCGGCGTAGAAAATATTGCGGAAGACGTAGAGGAGCACGCCGATGCTGGTGGCGCGCGCGAGACCGAGCGAGGGTGTGAGGCGCTGCGTCGCGAGCAGGATGAGGAGCGTCGGCGAAAAGTCTCCGGCGCCGAACAAGCCGACGGCGGCCACGAAGCGGCGGTAATGCGACGGCAGCAGGCGCAGGCGTTCGCCGAAGGAAATGTGCGCGACCGGTTTGCGTTCGCGTTCGCGCACGAGAAACAAAATGACCGCGGCGGCGAGCACGCCGGGCACCAGCGTCCACGCAAAGAGCACGCGGAAATTGTGATTGGTGAATTGTAAAATAAACAGCGCGCTCAGCGGACCAAGAATGGCGCCGACGGTATCCATGGCGCGTTCGAGACCGAAGGCGCGGCCATACGCATCTTTCGTGACCGCGCCGGCCAGCAACGCTTTTCGCACTGGCGTGCGCACGCCGCGGCAAAACCAGCCGCCGCCGCGCGCGAGCAAAATGTGCCAGGCGTTGGTGGCGAGGGCGAGACTGCCCATGCCGAGCGCGGTGCCGAGATAGCCGAGCACGGCGATCGGTTTGCGCCGCGGCAATTTGTCGGTGTAAAAGCCGGACGCCATTTTCGCGAAACTCGCGAGGCCATCCGAGAGCCCTTCGATGATGCCGAGCCAGACGGCGGAAATGCCGAGGGAGGCGAGGAAGGCCGGCATCGCCGCCGTCGCGATCTCGTGCGACCAATCGCTGAAGAGCGAGGCGAGCCCGACGCCGAGCACGGTCGCATTCAACCAGCGCAGGCGCGGGCGTTCGGCCATCGTTAACGTTCGGTTGGCAGACCCGCGGCTTTCCACGCGGTCAGTCCGCCCGCCATCGATTTCACATTCGTGTAGCCCATTTTCTGCAAGCTTTCCGCCGCGAGCGCGGAGCGGCCACCGGCGCCGCAGTGCAGAATGATCGGCATCGCCAAGTCGGGCGCGAGCGCTTCGATCTCCACTTCTAGCGTGCCGCGACTGAGATGCTGCGCGTCAGGAATGTGCCCGGCATCCCATTCTTCCTTTTCGCGCACATCGATAATGAGCGCCTGCCGCTGCGCGGCCGCATCCGCCGGCGAAATTTCCGTGACGTGCGCACGCGCACCGGTGACCAGCCTTTGATAACGATTGCCCATGAGCGACCGTCAGCCGCGCGCTGGCGTCGTCAACTATTCGTAGCGCAACGCTTCGATGGGATCGAGCCGCGAGGCCGCGCGCGCCGGATAGAAGCCGAAGAAGATCCCCACCGCCGCGCTAACCAGAAACGCCACCAGAATCGACATCGGCGAAATCAGCGATGGCCAGTGTTTCCACACCGAAAGAATCTTCGACGCGCTTACTCCGAGAGCGATGCCGATGATCCCCCCGACCGCGCTGAGCGAGACGGCTTCGATCAAAAATTGCGTGAGGATGTCGCGCCCATGCGCGCCGACGGCCATGCGCGTGCCGATCTCGCGAGTGCGCTCGGTCACGCTCACGAGCATGATGTTCATGATGCCGATGCCGCCGACGATGAGCGAAACGCCGGCGATCGCGCCGAGCAATCCGGTCATCACGTCCGTCGTCGCCGTCGCAGCCTGCGCGATCTCCTCTTGATTGCGCACGGTGAAGTCGTCGTCCTTTCCCGCGCGGATGTTGTGCCGCTGGCGCAACAGCGAAATGATCTGCGCCTGCGCCGGCTCGAGGTCCGTTGGATTCGCCACCTGCACATTGATGTTGCGCAAGGTGGTGCCGCCGGAGACGCGTTTCATCGCGCTCGTGTACGGCATGACGACGACGTCGTCCTGGTCGGTGCCTTGCGCGCTCAGCCCCTTCGACGTCAGCACGCCGACGACGGTAAACGGCACGTTCTTGATGCGTAGCGTTTGGCCGACGGCATCGTCATTTCCAAAAATCTGCGACGCCGTCGTCGAACCGATCACGCAAACTTTGTTCGCGCCGCGCACATCCTGCGGCGTGAAGGGAGCCCCGATCGCGATCGGCCACTGGCGGATGTCGAAATAATCCGCGGATTCGCCCATCACGCGCGTGAACCAGTTTTGATTTCCAGCTGCGACTTGCGTAGTCGATGGCACTTCTCCGCTTACCGCCGTTACGCCCGGCACCTCACGTTGAATAGCGTCGGCGTCTTCGATCTTCAGTGTGCCCGCGCCGCCCCAGCCGGTGCGAATCCCGCTCGCCGTCGTGCTGCCGGAGAATACGAGAATCACATTCTCGCCGAGACTCGCGATCTGCGCTTCGACCTGCGCTTTCGCGCCGTTGCCGATACCAACCATCGCGATCACCGCGCCGACGCCGATGATGATGCCGAGCGCGGTGAGGACGGAGCGCAGTTTGTTCCGGCGCAAAGCGCGGAACGCGATTTTGAAGGTGGAAGCGAAACGCATCTCAGTGTTCGGCCAAGGCGAATTTTTCGATCTCAGCCGACGCGATCATCCGTTGCGAGACAGCGCGATCACTCTGCACCAGTCCGTCGCGCATGACGACATTCCGTCGCGCGTAGGCGGCGATGTCTGCTTCGTGCGTCACCATCACGATGGTAATCCCGCGATCGTTCAACGCCTGAAAAATCCCCATGATCTCGATGCTAGTGCGGCTATCGAGATTTCCCGTCGGCTCGTCCGCCAGCAAAATTTCCGGATCGTTAATGAGCGCGCGCGCAATCGCGACGCGCTGCTGCTGGCCACCGGAAAGCTGGCTCGGATGATGATCTTCGCGACCGTTCAATCCGACCGCACTCAACACCTCGTCCGATTTTTTCCGCATCTGCGCGCCACTAAGATGATGTTTCCCGTAGAGCAACGGCAGCTCCACGTTTTCGCGCGCCGACGTGCGCGGCAGCAAATTGAAGCTCTGAAAAACGAACCCGATCTTGCTGTTGCGCACATCGGCCAGCGCATCGCGATTCAACCCGGAAACGTCCACGCCATCGAGCAGGTAACGACCGGCGCTCGGACGATCGAGGCAACCGAGCAGATTCATCAGCGTCGATTTGCCGGAACCGCTCGAGCCCATGAGCGCGACAAATTCGCCGCGTTGAATTTCAAGCGACACGCCGCGCACGGCGTGTACTTCCATTTCGCCGCTGCGATACGTTTTCCGGATTTCGTCGAGATGGACGACGCTTGTCGTGCTCATCAGAAGCGGCGCTGCGGAGTGAAAGGATTGCCCGAGCGCGAAGACGCGGCGGAATTCTGTCCCGTTTGCGCGGTGACAACCGCGTCGTTCTCCTTCAAGCCATCGATGACCTCGGTGTAGACTCCGTCGCTGATACCGGTGTGGATTTGCACCGGCTGCGGCTTGCCGTTTTGCAAAACATAAACGGTGCGATCCGTTCGGCGCTCGCCGCCCTTGCCGCCTTGCGGTCGCTTGCCGCCACCGCCGCCGGCTGCGCGCGTTTCCTTCGGCGCATCCGCCGGTCGATAACGCAGCGCGGCATTTGCCAACCGGAGCACGTCGTCCTTGTGCGCGATCACAACCGACACGTTCGCGGTCATGCCCGGCTTCAATTTCAACTCGGCGTTATTCACTTCGATGACGGTGTCGTAAGTAACGACGTTCTGCACCGTCGTCGGCGCGTTGCGCACCTGCACCACTTTGCCGTGGAAGGTGCGATTCGGGAAAGCGTCTACGGTGAAATCCACTTCCTGCCCGATCTCCACCACGCCGACATCGGCCTCCGCGACGGCGGCATCGATCTGCATTTTCGTCAGATCGTTCGCGATGGTGAACAAAATCGGCGCCTGCAAACTCGCGGCCACCGTTTGCCCGACGTCGACGCTGCGCGAAATCACTTCGCCGTCGACCGGCGACTTGATCGTGCAGTGATCGAGATCGGCGCGCGCCTTGTCCAGCGCGCCCTGCTTGATCTTCACGTTCGCCTCGGCCTGATGCAGCGTCGCCTGCGCCTGGTCGACATCGGCCAGCGCGGAATTTTGTTTCGCGTAAAGATTCTGCGTGCGCGTCGCGCTTGCTTTCGCCAATTCCAGACCCGCCTGCGCGCTGGCGAGGTCGCCCTCGGCTTGCGTAACGGTCGCTTGAAATAAAATCGGATCGATCTGCGCGACGATGTCGCCCGCTTTCACCTTCGAATTAAAATCGGCGAAAAGCTTCTGCACGTTGCCGGAGACCTGGCTGCCGACTTGCACATTCACCACCGGGTTGATCGTGCCCGTCGCCGTCACCGCCTGCGTGATCGGCCCGCGCGTCACCGGCGTCGTTTGAAATTCGCCGCTGCCATTGTCGCCGCAGCCCGCCAGCGCCAACGCACCGATCACAGACAGCACGATCTTAGCCGACGCGCTCTTCGGACTGGCGAGTTTTCCCAAGGCGCGGCGCGGCATAGAGTCTGTGACAGGTGAACAGCGTCCGACGTTACATCGAAATCTATTCGATCATGTTGCGGAACTCACTCATCCGCGAGATGAGCTTCAAAGCGAATTTCATTCTCTGGATGCTGGTCGAGCTGCTCTGGTTCCTCGGCCAGATCGTATTCTTCAGCATCATCTTCGGCGCGATCGATCGCATCGGCGATTGGACCAAATGGGAAGTCATCCTGCTCATCGGCACGCATCAAATGATCGCGCAGCTCTTCCAAGCGTTCTTCTTCACCAACGTGGCCAGCATTCCCGAATTGGTGCGTACGGGGAAACTCGACTCGCTGCTGGCGTTGCCGGTCGACAGCCAGTTCGCCGTTTCCACCAAACAATTCGGGCTCGACAGCGTGGTCAACGCCGCGCTCGGCGCGCTCGTCGTCATCGTCTCGCTCACGCGTCTTGGCATTTTGCCCGGACCAGTTTACCTCGCGCTCTACGTCGTCGCCATCGGTTTCGGCATCGCGATTCATTACTCGATCATGCTCACGCTAGCGGCGGTCAGCTTTTGGATCGTGCGCGCGCAAGGCCTCGTCTACGGCTACTTCAATTTCCTCAATATCGCCCGTTATCCAGACGTCATTTATCCGCGCCTTTTTCGTTTCGTCTTCGGCTGGATCGTGCCGGTGGTAATCGTGGCAAATATCCCCGCACGTATCCTGATAAAACCCTTGGGCCAGCCCGTTTGGCTGATGTTTCACCTTGTCGTCGCCGCTTCCATCGCATTCTGGATTTCGCGTATTTTCTGGCGCTTCGCGCTGCGGCATTATTCCAGCGCCAGCTCGTAATCAGCCAGCGCGTTAACCAGCGAAATCTCCGCTTGCGCCAAGGGGGATTTGTTCTTAATTACCCCTCCGCTCGTCCCGAGAATCCCTCGGACGAGCCTCGTTTTTATGGCAAAACAGACCAAGAAAAAGGTAGCGCGCAAAATCGCGAAAGCGGCTGTGCGCAAACCTGTCAAACCGGCGAAGAAAGCAAAGGCGCCGGCGAAATCTGCCAAAGCCGCGAAGCCCGCGAAGGCGAAAAAGCCGACGAAGGCAGCCAAGCCCGCCAAGCCGACGAAAGCGGCGAAGTCATCCGCCAAAAACGCGACGGTTATTTTTCTCGAGAACAACAATCACAAAGGCGAACGTCGTCTCGATGCGTTCACCAAAGCGCAAAAGGATCGCCTCCTCCAATTGCGCGACGCCATGGTCGATTCCATGGCTGGCGTGGCGAAAGACAACCTGCGTTCGCGCGCGGAAGGCAGCGAAGCGTCAGCCTTCGGCATGCACCAGGCCGACGCCGGCAGCGACGCTTACGATCGCGATTTCGCGCTCAGTTTGCTGTCGCAGGAACAGGATGCACTCTACGAGATCGACCAGGCGTTAAAGCGCATCGAGCTCGGCACCTACGGCAAATGCGAGATGTCGACCAAATCGATTCCGCGCGCGCGTCTCGAAGCGATTCCATTTGCCCGCTTCACCGTCGAATGTCAGTCGCAGCTGGAGAAACAGAACAAACAGTCGCGCATCCGCCAGTCCGTCACCTCGCTCTTCGGTCTCACCGATGACGATTCGGCGGAGGGCGAAGAAGAAGAAGCCGCGCCAGCCGCGGAGAAAGAATAACGATGGCCCAGGAAATCATCACCCTCGAGTGCACCGAAGCCAAAGCGCTCGGCAAGCCCGTTTCGCGCTACATGAGCAAGCGCAACAAGAAGAGCCCGCGCACGCCGAATCGCTTGGAAAAAAAGAAATACAATCCGTTTTTGAAAAAGCATACGCTGCATCGGGAGACTCGCTGATTTTATGCAACCCAAGACCGCTAAACGCCGTTCGGCTTTCCGCCGCGCCAATCGCACCATGCCGCGCCGGCGCATCGATATCGCCACCGAAGCGATCGATTACAAGAATCCCGATCTGCTGAAAAAATTCGTGACCGAGAGCGGCAAAATCCTGCCGCGCCGCGTCACCGGCATGCCCGCGCACATGCATCGCAAGATCACGCGCGAGATCAAACGCAGCCGGTCCGTGC
>JALYTV010000008.1 GCA_030854105.1 Verrucomicrobiota bacterium
CGCCCTACCCAGGCTCTTCCGCCGGGTGATTTCCTTTCTGCGCATGAAACCTGGCACCGCCACTCACACCGTTGCTGTTTTGTTGTCCTCCGTGACGTCATTCTTCATCCATTCCGTCCCGGCTAAGGAAGTGCCGACGAAGATCAAATTGTCGAAAAAATCGTCGGACAAATCGGAGGAGAATTATACCAGCGTCGCCTTCCTCACCCCGCTGCGGGAGGATCCGCCCAAGGGAGCGGTTCATCAGTTTCCATGGCGACCGAATATCGTGACCACCGTCTTTTGGATTGGCGAAAAACCGAGCGCGAATAACCCGGTGCCGAATCGCTCCAGCTCGTGGGATAAAAATTGGACGCAAAACTACGGCGGCTTCGATGATCCGGATCCCGCGCATCGCCGCGGTTATTTGCCAGCCCGATTCACGCCGCGCCAAAACCCGTTCTACTGCGCGCTGCCTTACAACGACAAGGCGAACACCGGCCATCGGCCCGAAGCGGCGCGCGTGGTCCCGTGGTTCAAGGACGCTTATCAAGGCCCGGCGGTGAGCACCTGCAAAGGCCGTTGGATCGCGATCCGCAAAGGTGATCGCGTCGTCTATGCGCAATGGGAAGATGCGGGCCCCTTCCGCACCGATCACTGGCAATACGTTTTCGGCAACGAGCGCCCCAAGCCGAACTTGAACAAGGGCGCGGGTCTCGATGTTTCGCCGGCGGTGCGCGATTATCTCGGACTTAAAGACACGGACGTGACCGACTGGCGCTTCGTCGATTTCGCCGAAGTGCCGCGCGGACCTTGGGCGGAGTACGGCGACAACAACACTTTCGTGCTGAACGCGCGCCGTGGCGATCGCTCCGTGCGCAATCAGCCAGCCAATACGCGGCGCTGATCTTCGTGTTTCGCCGCTGGTGTCTCCTCGCGCTGGGCCTCGTGGCGGCGACGAGTTTCGGTGAATCGCTTCGCACCGGCGCGGCTGCGCTGGATGATTGGCGCAACGATGCGCCTGGCGTGCGCCGCAAAATAACCATTGCGGATTTGCCCGCTCCGAATCGCGCGGAATCGACCAGCAACGATGCGCATGTCGTTGCGGCACCTGTCGGCGCGCAGTTACATGTCCCTCCAAATTTCGAGGTCACACAAATCGCCGCCGGGCTGCGCGATCCGCGCTTTCTCGTTTGCGCGCCGAATGGCGATCTCTTCATTGCCGAAAGTCGCGCCAATCAAATCAAAGTCGCCCCGGGGTCAGGCGACGCGATCACCGTTTTCGCCGCCAGAGAATTGAACAAACCGTTCGGCCTTGCCTTCTATCCGCCCGGCGACAATCCGCAGTATCTCTACGTCGCCAACACGGACGGCGTCATTCGTTTTCCGTATCGCAAAGGGGATCGCGTCGCGCGCGGGCCCGCCGAAAAACTCGGCGTCGCACTTTCTCCCGGCGGCTTGCTGCACGGCGGCGGGCATTGGACGCGCGCTCTCGTCTTCTCGCCGGACGGCAGCAAAATGTATGTCTCCATCGGCTCGCGCTCGAACGTTTCCGATGACGGCGCGGAGGCGGATCGCGCGCGCATCTTCGAGTTCAATCCCGATGGCAGCGGACGCAAAGTTTACGCGTGGGGCATTCGCAACGCGGTCGGCATCGCTTTTCGTCCCGGCACGCGCGATCTCTGGATGAGCGTGAACGAGCGCGACGAGCTCGGCGAAAATCTGGTGCCGGATTACGTCAGCCGCGTCACGCCGGGCGGCTTCTACGGCTGGCCGTGGTTCTACCTAGGCGCGCATCAGGATCCGCGACATGCCGGCAAACATCCTGAGCTGGCTGAGCGCGTCATCGTGCCCGACGTGTTGTTGCAGTCGCATTCCGCGCCGCTCAACCTTTGTTTCTACAACGGCACGCAGTTTCCGGCGGAATATCGCGGCGACATTTTCGTCGCGTTGCACGGCTCGTGGAATCGACGCAGGCGCACCGGCTACAAGATCATTCGTGTGCCGCTCGACCACGAGAGCGGGAAGGCTAAAGGCGAATGCGAAGATTTCGTGACCGGCTTCGTCACGCCGGAAGGCGACGTCTGGGGCCGGCCAGTCGGCATCGCCGTCGGAAAGGATGGCAGCCTGTTCTTCAGCGAAGATGCACACGGCACCATCTGGCGCGTGCGCGCCAAGGCTCGCTAGCTCACGGCGAACTCGCCGCGGGCGCGGGCGTTTTCGTGCGAGGCATGTCGCTGCGGTTCATGTAAAAATAGAAGAACGCCAGCAGCCCGCCCATCATCACCAGAAGAAGAAACGCGAACCCGAGCATGCGGCGCGAGCGCGCTTTCGCGCGGTCTTTTTCCCAACCCGCGCGTTTTTGCATCAACTCGAGCTCGAGACTCTGCATGATCGCGTCGGCTGATTTTTCCTTGTCGATTTCCTCCGGCATCGCCGAAGAATAGCGGCTCTCCTTCCGCGCTCACAAATGGATTCTTCGCTGACTCGTCGTTCCCTCCTCGGTCACGTGCTGCCGATGTTTGCCTTTCTCGGTCTGCTCGGGCTCGTCTCGCTTTGCAAAAATGAGCACGGCGGATTCTGGAGCGCGCATCCGGAGTTCTGGATCTATCCAGGGCAAACGTTTGTCTGCCTCGCGCTGCTCGTTTGGTTCCGCGATTGCTACGAGGAAGTCTGGCTGCCGGGCGGCATCATTTTCACTTTTGTGATCGCGTCGGCTGTTTTCCTTTTGTGGATCGCGCCGCAGCAATTTCTTCATTTCGCGCCGCGCTGGGACGGCTTCGATCCGACTGCGATGACGACGCCGGTTTCGTATTGGACGACTCTGCTGCTCCGGTTTTTTCGCCTCGTCGTGATCGTGCCGCTGGTGGAGGAAATTTTCTGGCGCGGGTTCCTGCTGCGTTTCCTGATCAACGAACGTTTCGAAGCCGTGCCCTTCGGCAAATTCACCTGGTTCTCGTTCCTAGCCGTCGCGATCTGCTTTTGCTTCAGCCATTCGCGGCCCGATTGGATCGGCGCGTTCATCACCGGCGCGCTCTACAATCTCGTCGCCTATCGCACCCGCAGCCTCGGTTCCTGCGTCCTCGCCCACGCCCTCACCAACCTCTTCCTCGGGCTTTGGATCATGGAAACCCGCCAGTGGGGCTTCTGGTAGGCCGTGGCACCCGGCGTGCTCCCTACGAAGGGGACATGCAGGCGACGTTCTTCCAAAAGGTCATCATTTGCGCTATTGCTGGCTTCGCCGCGGCTTGTCTCATTCAATGGGGCAAAGTCTTCGTCGAAGGCGCGGATAAAGCCTTGAACGGCGGCTACGAACACCACGCTCTCGGGGGCGTCACCAAAAAATAGCCGTCATCTTGTCGCCATCGCCGGTGAGGCCTACCGTGCGGCAAGGCGATGAAAATCGGATTCGCGCAGTTTAACGCCACCGTCGGCGACCTCGACGGCAACTTCGGCCGCATCGTCGCCGCTTATGACGAATTGGCGCAGGCCGGGGCCGACCTCGTGCTCACTCCGGAGCTCGCCCTCACGGGCTACCCGCCGCAGGACCTCGTGCTGAAAAGGCAGTTCGTGCCCGATAATTTGCGCGTCCTCGAAAAACTGCAGGAGCGCGTCAGCGGCCCCGGTTTGATCGTCGGCTACGTCGACCGGCACGAAAGCGGTGGCAAACCGTTTCGCAATGCGGCCGCGCTGTTGCAGGTGGGCCAGCCGATGCAGAAAACATTCAAGTCGTTGTTGCCGACCTACGACGTATTCGACGAAGACCGTTATTTCGCAGCCGCGCAGGAAACTGAGCCCGTCGACTTCCGCGGACGGAAATTAGGCATCACGATCTGCGAAGATATTTGGACGGAGGATTACCTGCCGCGACCGTTGTATCAGCGCGATCCCGTCGCGTCGCTCGTCGCGCAGGGCGCCGAAATCATCGTCAACCTCAGCGCGTCGCCCTTCATCATCGGCAAGCCGGAATTGCGGCGTGAGATGATCTGCAAGATCGCGCACGCGCACGCGCGCCAGATTTTTTATTGCAACGCCATCGGCGGCAACGACGAGCTCGTCTTCGATGGCGCCTCCATCGCCGCGAACGGGCGAGGGGAATTGATCGCGAACCTGCCCGCGTGTGCCGAAGCCAACGTCGTCGTCGCTACCGACGCCGCGCCGCTGCCGCAGATCGCGTCGTCTAATTTTCCCGCAGATCTCGAAAACGCGCTCGTGCTCGGGCTCCGGGATTACCTGCGCAAATGTCATTTCAAAAGCGCGGTGCTCGGTTTAAGCGGCGGCATCGATTCCGCCGTCGTCGCCGCGCTCGCGGTCAAAGCACTCGGCGCGGCCAACGTCACCGGCGTCGCGATGCCGGGGCCGTATTCTTCGCGCGGCAGCGTGGAGGATGCGCGTGCGCTGGCCGAGAATCTCGGCATTCAATTTCTGCAAATTCCGATCGGCGACGCCTTCGCGGTTTTCAAAGCGCAATTCCAGGAAGTTTTTGCCGGGCGCGCGGAAGACGCGACGGAGGAAAACATGCAGGCGCGTTTGCGCGGCATGATCCTGATGTCGCTCTCGAACAAGTTCGGCCATCTCTTGCTCAGCACCGGCAACAAGAGCGAGCTCGCGGTTGGTTATTGCACCATTTACGGGGACATGGCGGGCGGCCTGGCGGTGATCAGCGACGTGCCGAAAACGATGGTCTACCAACTGGCGCGCTACATGAATCGCGAGCGGGACGTGATTCCGGAGCCGACGATCACGAAACCGCCGAGCGCGGAATTGCGCCCAAATCAGACCGACCAGGACACGCTGCCGCCCTACGACATCCTCGACGTCATCCTGCGGCTCTACGTGGAGGAGAACCGGAGTGCGCGTGACATCGTCGCGCAGGGATTTGATGAGAAAACGGTGGCGTGGGTCCGGCGCCGCGTCGACCTCAACGAATACAAGCGCGCGCAGGCCGCGCCGGGATTAAAAGTGACCAGCCGCGCCTTTGGCGCCGGGCGACGCATGCCGATCGCGCAGGGTTACGTCGGTTGAGATTGCATGGCGGAACTCCGCCGCCGTTGCTCCGGCGTCCAGAACTGGCAAATTGCATCGATGGTGTGCAACAATGCCGCTGCGTCAAAAGGTGGAACGGCATCTCCGAGGCCGTTCAGGAACGCGCCCGGAGGTCGCGTTCCACCTCCGCCAAGATGCGGGCAGCTAAACGTTTTTTGCCAGCGATAAATTGCTGCGTTTTCGCTATCGCAAAACGAATTTTACCTCTGAGAATCGCTCGCTGGCGGCCTTTCACGATCCTTTTGGTGCACCGCGTTGGAATCGAACCAACAACCCAGTGATTAAGAGTCACTTGCTCTGCCAATTGAGCTAGCGGTGCGAAAAGAGCGAGCGCGCTGACTGCGCGCGGCCGAAATCCGTAGCACAAAATCGCCGTGGGCGCATGTGTTTCCCGGCGCACCGGGCGGATGGTAGACAGCGCGCTCTGCGCAATCACCGCGCCGCGACTACGCCTGCGTGTGCCGCGCGTAGTGCACTTCCGCGCCCTTCGGCAGGAGACGTTCGCGGCCCCTTTGCCGACGTCGCGCGAGCGTGGCGCGTCCACCTTTGGTCTTCATCCGCGCACGAAAGCCGTGCTGGCGTTTCCGGGTGCGTTTCGAACGTTGCAGGGTACGCTTCATAGGGTCCGCACGGGGCGGGCGTGAAAGGTAGAAGCAGCGACTAAATTGTCAATCGGAACCCGAAACGCGTTGCCAGCGCGCGGCAGTTTTGCGATAACCCCCGGACATGAGCGAAGTTGCGATCGAGCCAGCCACGACGGAAGACCTCGACGAGCTGTCGGGTTTGCTAGGCGAGCTGTTCAGCGAAGAGAGCGATTTTCGCCCGAATAAGGAGAAGCAGATGCAAGGGCTGCGACTCATTTTCGAGCAGCCGAACCGCGGCCGCGTCTTTGTCCTGCGGCGCGATCGCGCCATCGTCGGCGTGATTAATCTGCTCTTTACCATCAGCACGGCCGAAGGCGGCTTCGTCATCCTGCTCGAGGACCTGGTAGTGCACAAAGACTTCCGTGACGAAGGCTACGGCTCGCAGTTGCTGGAATACGCCATCGATTTCGCGAAGAAGAAGAATTTCCTGCGCATCACGCTGTTGACCGATCGACCCGAGATCAAGTCCCAGGCGTTTTTCAAACGTCACGGTTTCTTCGCGTCGTCGATGATTCCGATGCGGCTCCTGCTCACGCCGGACAGTCCGCTCGCCGATCCGGGCGCCTGAGTTATTTCCTCAACTCCTGGAGGAGCCGGGTGCGAAAATCGGCGCGGAATCGGATTTCATCCGACGCGATCTGAACGCCGCGCGCGCTGTCGACGGTGAGATTCCCGGCGGCGTAATCCTGCAGCTCGTCAAGGCGCTTCGCATCGGCAAAGAACGTGAAAAGGCCCGGGACGTAATTGACCGAGAGGGTGTCGACCTTGGCGAGAATGGCGGCCAAATGTGCACGCGCGAAATCCCAGACGAGATCGGCGCGTCCGGTCTCGCGCGAAATTTTTCCGATCAGGAAAACGGCGCGGCTGGTCGGTAGTTCATCAGACAGCGCGATCTGCAATGTTTTCTCGATCAGCGCGGGATCGGCTGCGAAGGCGAGCGCCTCGTAGTAATTCTGTTTTTCCTCCGTGCTCGTCGTCTGCAACCCGAGCTCGTGCAATTTCTGCCACGTCTCTGCGTTGCCGTTTGCCATCACGACGGCAAAAGTGGGCGCGCGCAAATCCGGCGCGAGATCGGCCGGGTTTTTTAGAAACGCGTCGAAATTTTCCCGGCAGCGTTTGATCACGTCGTCGTCACCGAAAAGTCCGAGCGCGCGAAGCAAGCTAGCGCGCAGCAGCGATGTCGTCGTCGGCTCATCCGCTTTCGGCGAGAGTTCCACGGAGTCCAACGTCGGTCGCAGCGTTTTGCGAGCGTAGGCGCGAAATTTTTCCTGCTCGGGTGCGCCTGCGAGCAAGTGATCGATGTAAGTGAACGCGTTAATGATCTGCTCGCGCACCGCCAGTTCTGGAGTCGTCGGTAAACGATTGATCAGGCCGGTATAAGCGCGGAGCGTTTGCCGACCCGCTTGCACGAAAGCCCAACTGTCGCTGAGCAACGCCGTCTGGTCCGGCACACTCATGCCCGGCAGCGTCGCGACCAGCAACTCGAACGATGGCTCGTCATAAGCGACGCGATAATATCCCGTGCCGCCGACGTTGAGATTCAAAGCGCGATCCGCCGGGATTCCCTTCAGCGTCGCGGCTTTTCCGGTCATCAAGAGTGTCGTCGGCGCGCCCTCGCCATCGACGCGGTAGATGAGCGGAATCTGCCACAGCGGATTTTTGTCGTCGTGAAATCCGACGGTGAAACGTTCCTGCGCGAGATGCACGCGATCGCCATCGCGCTGAACGCTGACGACCGGGAAGCCCGGCTGTTCCGTCCACGCCGCCGCGATGTCGGCGACCGGTTTGCTCGATGATTTAGCCAGCGCGTTCCACAAATCCGCCGTGGTCGTATTGGCATATTTATGCGCCGCCATGTAGGCGCGCAGGCCTTCGCGAAATGCGTCCTCGCCAAGAAAACTTTCGAGCATGCGCAGGAACGATTGCCCTTTCTTATAAGTGATGTCGTCGAACGCGCTGTTCGCTTCCGCCTCGGTCGCGATGTGCTGCTGGATCGGATGCGTGGTGGCGCGCGCGTCGCCTTCCATCGCCTGTTCCTTGGGAATGCCAATGCGCCGGGTCGGATCGCGCGGCTCGTTTTTTTCCAGCCACACTTCCCACCTCGGATTGAATTTCGCGGTGCACTTCGAGCCCATCCACGAAGCGAAACCTTCGTTCAGCCAAAGATTATCCCACCACGCCATGGTCACGAGATCGCCGAACCACTGATGCGCGACTTCGTGCGCGATCACTTCGTAAACGCGCTGCCTGGTGGCCGCAGAAGAATTTGCCGGGTCAAACAGCAGCGCCGTCTCGTAGTAGGTAATGCCGCCCCAGTTCTCCATCGCGCCGCCGAAGCCGCCGGGAATCGCCAATTGATCGAGCTTGGGCAACGGGTAGGCGATGCCGAAGTAGTCGTTGTAATATTGCAGAATCTGCTTCGTGCTCTCGAGCGCGTAACGGCCGGTCTCCGCTTTGCCTTTCGTGGTGATAATGCGCAGCTTCACGCCTTCGACTTCGTCCTGGATGGCGTCGAATTCGCCCGCGCAAAAGACGTTGAGATAACTCGCCATCGCCGGCGTCGGGGCAAACGCGACTTCACGACCGTGCGACACCTTCGTCTCCGAAGTGATCGGCATGTTTGAAACGGCCATCCAATTCTCCGGCACCACCGCGGTCAGTTGAAAGGTGGCGCGAAAGACCGGCTCGTCCCAACACGGGAAAAGGCGGCGCGCATCCGTCGCTTCGAATTGCGTGCCGAGGAAAATTTTTTGCGCCCCGCCGCCTTGCTCGCGGTATTTCCCGTAGAATTGGCCGACGCCAGCCTGGTTGATTTTGCCGGCAAACTTCAGCGCGAGCGTGTGCTCGCCCGGCGCAAGGTCGTCAGCCAGCGCGATCTTGAGCAGCTCATTCTTCGCATCGATCGTGCTGGCAGATTTCGGCAGCACTTTGCCGTCGACGCTTGCTTCCGAGACCGTGATTTCCAAGGCGTTGAGCACGATCTCGCGCGCCGGTTGTTCGACTTGGAGGGTGATTGTTTCGCTGCCGGTAAAAGTGAACTTTGCAACATCCGGCTCGATGCGAATCGCGTAGGCTAACGGCCGGATCGTTTTCGGCAATTTTCCCGGCGTGCTGGCGAAATCAAATGGCTTTTCGGCCAGCAGCGAACGCGTAATCATCAGGGCAAGGAAAAGGAGGAGAGAGCGCATGAGCGCATTAAACAGCGCGGCCGGCCGCTTTGCATCCGCGTTATTCCACCATCAGCACGAGCACGAGCTGGCCGTCCCCGATTTGCGGGCCGCGAATGACGAGCGGGCTCGCTTTGCTCAACTTGGCGTCCGTCTCGAGCAGCAGTTTTCTCTCTTGGTAAAGCTTCAGATTTAACTCATAAGCGCCGGCTTTTTCGCCGCGGGCGTCGACGTGCAGCGAAAAGAATTTGCTGGTGGCGAGCCAATCTTCTTCGCCGCTGCGCAGCGTTTTCTTCGCGTGGCCGATTAAGCGGATGCGCGAATAGCCGAAGAGTTGGCGCAGGGTGGGCTCGAGTTTGACCAGCTCCGGCGGCGTCGGCTCCGTCGGCGTGGCATTGCTCGCGACGACGAGTCCGCTCCAGACGACGCGCTCGGCCCAGGCGGTCCCGCTCACGCACGCGAGCACCGCGACAAGCAGGAGAGCGCGCAGCGGCCTCATTGCGCAGCGTACTCGGAGGGCAGCGATTGTAATCCCTCGACCCACAACACGGTCACGCGGTCGTCCTTTTTCTCAAACATCGAGATGCTGGCGTTCGGACTCACCGCAGGATCGACGCGCGCATTCAGAATCTGCGAGAGATACTGCGATTGATCCGGCGCTTGTTGATTGCGCAAAACGAACACGGCGCAGATGGCGAAAACCGCGAGCGAAGCAGCGCCGCTCCAAACCAGCCGAGGAATCGTCCACCAATGCGACCGTGCGCGCGGCTGCTCCACCCCGTCGTTAGCCGACCCGATCTGGTCGTTGATCTGATGATTAAAAAAATCGGCGTTCGAGAGCGGGACGTCTGACAATTGCTCGCGCAGAAAAGTACCGAGCTGGTGCGCCTGTTTTTTCTCCGCCCACGCCGCCGCCTTATCGGGCAGCGCCGCCTCGAAATCTTCGAGCTCGCGCCCGGTCAACTGGTCGTCGACCCACGCCGTCCATTTTTCTTCAAACGTTTTCATACACGTCCCTCAACAGGTTCTGCAGTTTCTTGCGCGCGTAAAACAGCCGCGACATCACCGTCCCGATGGAGCAGCCGAGCGTCTCCGCGATCTCGTGATACTGCATGTCCTCCATCTCTTTCATTAAAATAACGGCGCGATGTTCCGGCGACAATTGCGCGATGGCGGCGTCGATGCGGGCGCGAATTTCGGCGCGCTCCATGCGTTGATGCGGCAGCGCCGGCGCCTGTGGCACCGTTTTCGAAGCGGGATCGATGTCTTTAAATTGCACCGCATCGTCAAACTCCGCGCCGCCGCCTTTGATCTGTTTTTTGCGCAGCCAGTCGATCGTCACGTTCATGACAATGCGGTAGACCCAGGTATAGAAAGACGATTTGCCGCGGAAGCGCCCGATCGATTTCCACGCCTTGAGGAAACTGTCCTGCGCAAGATCCCACGCGTCCTGCTCGTTGTGCACCATGTTGTAAATCATGCCAAAAACTCTTGTGCGGTAACGCGTCACCAGCTCGTCAAACGCCGCCGTGTCGCCCTGCTGGCATTTCTCCACCAGATCGGAGTCCGACACATCGGGCTGAGCCACAGGCGCTTCCGCTTTCATACTTTGACGGATGGGCGCCGCTTTCATTCAACCCCGAAAATCTTCGGAGCCGAAGCGGCGTCGCCACTCGCCGCGATATTCCCCCACCAGGGTAATGATGCCGTCGCGGACCTGGAAAAGTCGCTGGATGAGCACGGCGTGCTGGTGCGGCAGGATGCGCTTCTCGCGCAGGAGCGCGCCCGCGCCGTCCATCGCGAGCGTGATCGCTTTCAACGAGCGCTTGAGATACGCGATCGTCATTCCGATTTCGTCCGCGTCTTCGCCGCTTAACGCTGCGGCCAGTTTCGCGCAGGCGAGCGCGGCGTGCGTCGCCAGCTTGACGGCGGAGGGCTCGTTTTGCAGCGCGGAATCTTCGTCGAAAAGTTGATCGATCCAGACCGTGAGCGCGAAGGCCGCGCGATAAAGCGAGTGCTCCTCAAACGAATCCGGATTTTGCGCGCGCGGCTCCTCATCGTCGTCGTCTTCCTGCGGCGCGTCGATGTCCTGCGTCCAATCGCGGCCTTCCAGCAATTGCGTCCAGCCCATTTCGCGCGCGATGATTTCGTCGCGGTTCGGATCGTCGAGATAAGTCTCGAGCAGCTGTATGTATTTCTCCGTTTTCTGATCCTGCTGCTGCAGAAAACGTTCCCATTCGTATTCGTCCCAAGCGCGCTCAGGCTCGCGGTCGAAGCCGGCCATACCTCGATTAAACTCCACTCTTCCCGCGTGCGCAAAGAGTTTTGCGCTACGCGCCAACGTCAGCCGACGCGCTCAGCGCGAGCTACTCGGCCAACGTCATCGTCCCGGTGACGACGCGCCCGAGCGCGAGAGACGCGCTCTCTTCGGTCTTGCGCGCGGTCATGCGCGAGACTGTGAATTTGCGTCCCGCCGCCACCTGCTCGGCCTTTTTCTGCCATGCCTCGCGCATTTCCGTTTCGTCGACGTAACGAGGCGCGATGGCGGTGATGTCGAAGCTTCGCGGATAAACGGGAGCGACGGTGAAACTGATCGCGCTCTTCACGCCGGGAGGCGCATTCGTCGAAACACAACTCGCCAGCGCGCTGACAACGCCACCGACCACGAGCAAAGCAACGACCGCGCGCATTTTATCGCGCCAGCGGCGACATCTGCCGCTCACTTTTCTCGGTGTAGAGAATCAGTTTGCGTGCGAGATCGTCGGCGGCCTCGTCCGCGACCCGACGCCACAAACCGGGATTCGTTTCGTACGCTTCCAGAAAATCCGAGGTTTGACTCACGCCGGATTCTCCTTTCTGCCACAGCTTTTTCCCATCGTTTCCAACGAGAGTCGCCATCGCCGAGATCACGCCGCCTACTTTCCGGCCGTCGAGCGGGGCGACGCCGTAGCCGTAAATTTTCAAGTGCAACGTGGCGTCGCCGTTCGCTGGCACGATAGTGAAAAGATTCGAGCTGCGCAGCGCCGCGGCCACTTTAGATCGCACGAGAAATTTAATATCGACCGGCTGGCGCGATGCCGCAGCGTCGAAGCGGTGAAAGCCGGGTCCTTCCGATGCCGCGCCGAGAGCGAGTCCGACGAGTCCGCCCATGAGGCCACGCGAGCGCTGTCCCGTGATGTCGCGATAAACGTAGTGCTCAGGCGCTTCGACCGGGTCAACCACCATGCGCCGATAACGCGATCGATCGACCGAACTCAACGGCGGTTGCGTGACACAAGCGCCGAGCAACAGGCTGAGGAACCAAACGACGAGAAGCGGCAGGCGCGCGTTTTGCATCGCGCGTTATTGCCACCTTTCGTCGGGCACCGTCAACGCTAGCGCAATGCTGTTAGCCGACCCGCTCGGCGACCGCGCGCTCTGTTTGCAAACGCAACTGCCCGCAGGCGGCGGCGATGTCGTGTCCTTTTTCGCGCCGCAACGTCGCCGCCACGCCCGCTTCGCGCAGGATCGCGAGAAATCTTTCCTGCTTCGCCGGCGTCGATCGTTCCCAATCCAAATCAGCGACCGTGTTGTAAGGAATGAGATTCACCTTGGCGACGAATTCATGCGCGCGTTTCGCCAGCGCGCGCGCCTGATCTTCGCCGTCGTTCACATTCGCGATGAGAATGTATTCGAACGTGATGCGCTGCTTTTTGTGCTGCGTGTAATAGCGGCAGGCGTCAAACAGCGCGCTCACCGGATATTTGCGATTCACCGGCATGATGCGGCTGCGCACTTCGTCCGTCGCGCCATGCAGCGAAACCGCGAGGCGAATTTGCAGCGGCTGCTCCGCGAGCTGGTGAATTTGCGGCACCAGCCCGCTGGTGGAGACGGTAATGTGGCGCGCGCCGACGCCGAGTCCCCACGGTGCGTTCATGATTTGAATGGAGCGCATGAGATTGTCGAAATTTGCCAGCGGCTCGCCCATGCCCATGAAAACGAGATTGTCGATGCGCTCGCCCGTTTCGCGCTCCGCCGCGATGATCTGATCGACGATTTCGTCCGCGCGCAGATTGCGTTTCCAGCCGTCGAGTCCGCTCGCGCAAAACTTGCAGCCGAAAGCGCAGCCCACCTGCGTGGAAACGCAAAGCGTGCGTCGATCGGAGCGCGAACCGTAGAGTGCGGGCGACGCCGGGATCACAACCGACTCGATCAGGTTGCCGTCGGCGAGGCGGAAAAGGAATTTGCGCGTGGTATCGCGCGACCCGAGCGCGCGCACGATTTCCGGTTCGCGAAATTCGTAACTCTCTTCGAGTTTCGAGCGCAACGCTTGCGGCAAATTTGTCATCTCGGCAAACGAGCGCGCGCGTTTTTCGTAAAGCCACGCCAGGATTTGCTCCGCGCGAAACGGCTTTTCGTTCCACGCCGCGAGTTGGGCGCGAAGTTCGCCGGGCAGGATCGCTTTGATCGAAACTTCGCGGGCTGGCATCGGGAACGATACGAGCGGCCGCGACCGCGTTCAATTCAACTTGAATGCCGCGATGCTTGGTCAAAGGTGCTCGGCATGCGACGCCTTCTTCTCTGCCTGCTCATAGCCAGCGCGCTCACCGCTTGTTCCAGCACGGAGCCGGCTGCCGAACCGCGCGCCGGCGTCGCGGGCGAAGCCGTGACGCACGACACGAGTTTCGCTCCGAAGGGAATGAGTCCCGGAGTGAGCTGGTAACGTGGCTCGCGCGCCTTGGCGCATCGGCTGGGAAGCGGCGAAGCAAAACGCCGTGCCTGCCTTCATTTTGCAGGCGGCGATGTTGTCGCTCCTGCTCGGTTATTATTTTCATCCACCGACCGCGCGCGCGCTGAGCGCGCTGGCTGATTTCAAACTTCGGCACGGTCTCGCCTTCGTGTTGATCGCGTCGGTAATGGTCGGCGCAGTCTTGCCCGAACTTTTCGTGATCTTCGCTTTTCAGCGCGGTCGGTTTCGTCGACAGAATCTGCTGAATTTTCTCTTCAACGCGCCCTTCTGGGCCTTCGACGGTTTTCTGGTGAACATCATGTATCGCGTGCTGGCGATCTGGTTCTGCGAGCGCGTGAGCCTGCCGATGGTGGCCGGAAAAATTCTGATCGATCAGCTCGGCTACAATCCCTTCTTCGCCGCACCCTACGGTATCTGGGGTTACGCGTGGAAAAACGGCGGCTACTCGTGGCAAAAACTGCGTCCGCTGCTGACGTGGGAATATTATCGCGTGCACGCCTTGCCGGTGCTGGTGGCAACGTGGGCCGTCTGGGTGCCACTCATGGCGATCATTTATTCGCTCCCCTTCGCGCTGCAATTTCCTCTCTTCGCGCTCGCGCTCGCCTTTTGGGTGCTGATGATGACTTACATGACGAATCGCTTCGCCGAGAAACCAGATGCGCTCATCACCACTCCCGTGGAAGTTCCCGGCTCGATTTCGAAATGAAACCGCACGAACTCTTCGCACTCATGTCGCTGGCGCAGGCGACGGAAATTTTCACCTGGCTCCAGGCCGAACAAAAACCGGTCTATAAGGCGGCCATTTCCGGGCTCGCCGCGCAACGGAATTTGCGCGCCGTTTTTGTCGAACGCAAGGCACCGGCCGAACGCTACCCGTGGATGAAATCCGCGCTCGGCCACAAGCACGGCAACGGCGTGGCCGAGCACATCGTGCAAGCGTGGCTGCTCGGTGCGCAAAAAAAAATGCTGTGCGATTTTCTCGATGCGCTCGGCATCGCACACGGCGGCGACGGCACCGTCGAAAACATTCCAACGTCGCCGCCGCGCGAGCAGATCGCGTCGGCTGTCGACCGATTGCTGGCAAATTATCCGCGCGAGGCAGTGGCTATTTATCTCCAATCCTTTTGCGCCATGGACTTGGCCGCCGCTTGGCCGGCGTTGCAGGAAATGCTGCGCGACGACGCGCGCCTTCGCCTCGGTTAGGCGTTAATGAAATAGCGGAGCGCTTCGTGCACGCCGGCGCCGAATTCGCGCTGCGCGACGTAGCCGCCGGCAGCGCGCACAGTTTCCTTCACTTCCGCGATCGCGTTGGCCGGGCATGCCGGCATGGCGGCGTAGCGGCCGTCGAGCATTGATAAATCATTGTGGTGATCGCCTGCCGCGAAAATCGCTTCGCGCGGAATTTCGATGAGCCGCGCTAGCTCCGCCAGGGCGGCGCCTTTGTGATAATCGGCGTGACAAAAACGCAGATAAATCGTGTTGCGCTGATAATGAAACTCCGGCTGCTTCGCTCGTGCGCCATCGATGAAGCGAGTGATGCGATCCATCTCTTCCTCGGTCTGCGCGATCAAACCTTCCGGCGCGTGGCCGAGATAAATGACGCGCGCTTTGGTTTGCTGGTTCGCGAAATCGAGAATTTCCTGCAATAGCGATTCTGCGGAAGTGAAGAGCTCATTGTGCGCGCGCGCGCAACGTTCGTTCCAATCGCCGAACGCTTCCCATTCGCGACCATTCTTGGCTCGACGAAAGACATCGCGCTCGCTGGTCAGGATGAAATCAGGGACGATGGGGAATTCGAAATCGAGCAGACCCGATTGCAGCAACTCGACGGAGCGCCCGGTATTGATCGCCCACTTCGTGCCTCCACGCTGCAGCTCGCTCATGAGGGCGACGCAAGCAGGATCGATGACCGGGTCGCGTTCGTGCGCCACGAGGGTGCCATCGAAGTCGGTGCTGAGCAGGCGAGGGGTCGGCATGAGTTTGCTAACTTAGAAATTGATTTCGCTGCCGCAACGGCGGACGGTTTTCCGGCAATGAAATCGGCTTATGAACTGGCGATGGAACGCCTGCAACAGAACGCGCCCACCATCGTGCTGTCTGACGCACAAAAGGCGGAGCTGGCCGAAATCGATTCGCAATTCCGCGCGCGCCTCGCGGAGAAAGAGCTTTTTTTGAAAGGGGAAATCGAGAAGGCACTGAGCGCCGGCAAGTTCGAGGAAGTCGAGCCGTTGCAGAAACAACTGGCGAGCGAAGTGCGCCGCCTGCAGGAAGATTGCGAGAGCAAGAAGGAAAAATTGCGCACTTCGTTTGCCGGGCCGGCATCATAGAAAACCGCCGCAAAGGTGGAACGCGATCTCCGAACGCGTTTAGGCGGACAGTCCCGCCCGGAGCGCGATCCATCTGCGGCGCTTCTAGGAAACGAGCCGTGCGGCCGTTTCGGTCTGCCCGCTGCCGCGTTTCGGTAAATTCGGATCGAGGAAGCCGAGCATGTGCGCATGCTCGATCACTCGCACACCTTCTCGTTTTTGCAGGCTCTCGATCTGCTGCTGGAACGCTTCCATCTTCGTCCAATGCACTTTCGGGCGAAAATGATGCTCGGCGTGGTAGCCGTTGTAGAAAAAGATCCAGTTGTAGATTTTGCCGTAACTGCTCACGCCCCAGGCGATCGGCTTGTCCGGGTTCGCGCCGTAGTGGCGGAAGTAGCCGTTCAGGTAGCTGAAGCAATGCCCCAGATAAAAGAACGGCAGGAAGAAGAAAATCACGTAGCGCCAGTTGAAGAGGAACATGACGAAGAGCGTCGCAGCGAACGCAGCCAGCTCGATGTTGCCCCAGAACAGGTCTTTGTTGCCGCGCTTGCGCAGGTCTGCGCGAATGGCGGCCGGATTATCACGGAACACGCTCAGGAATACGTAGGCCCACGGATTCTCCGCTTCTCCCTCGTGGCCGTGCCGATAAATCGAGAGCCAGTCGATGGTCTCACCGCTATCATCCTGCCGGTCGGAGTTGCCCTTGTGATGGCGCGTGTGCACGGCGTCGTAATAGGTCTGCGAAAAACAACAGGCGACCGACTCCATTACGCCAAACGCGCGATTCATCCAATGTGGCCGGAAGAACGGATTATGAATGAAGTTGTGCGCGACGCCGTTGATGTTGGCGTTCACCATCAACGCGTAAACGAAGCCCATCAGCAGCATGATCCACAGCGGGGTATGCGGATAGAGAAAGAACATCGCCAAAAAGAAGGCGAGGTGGAAAAGCGCGGCCAGCGTGGGGACAATGTCCCAGCGGGTGTGCGCGAAGATTTCCGAATCGGTCGTCGGGCGGTCGTAACGGATCACGTCGGCGTTCATGGAGCACGCAAAACATGCCGCAGGCGGAGAAGGAACGCAACCGCTACCGGCCCATAGACGACGCGTTCTGCGACGCTTACATTCCGTCCCAGGTGAAGAGGCTGTGCAGGAAAGCGCTCTGGAGATCTTTGAAATCAGCCTCGCGGGCGGTGAACTGGAAACGCACCTGCTCCGTCGCACGATTCAGGATAAGCACGGAGCGCGCAAAAGCTTGCCCGTAGGCCTTATACTTTATCACCACCAATAAGGTTTCGCGGCCATCCATCCGCAGCGGATTGAGCTGCGTCGACACGAGCGAAGCATCGGTGGCCCCGCCAGGCACCGTGGCCAAAACTTCGTCCGTGTAACTCTTGATCCCCGGCTCGTCGAACGCCAACGGTTTTTCAACTTTCGACGCGGATATGATCGCATCTGCCTGCGCCTTACTCTTCGGCCGCAGCGTTAATTGCTTCGCGCTGCCGCTGTATTCCCACCCCGCCGGCGGATTATAGGTGGGATGCTTTTCGCCGTCGCTAAAAACCAGGTGAGTGAACTTGACGCCATCCCCTTCATATTCCTCGAGCCTCGGCGTCAGATTTAATTCTGCTCGCGCGACCGCGGAGAAGGAGAAGACAGCAGCCAGGAGAACTAGGAGGTATACCATCGGCCGTTCACGTAGTTGTAGATCATGAGGGATCCTGGAGGAGGGTTCGTCTTGAAATTGGTGTCGAAGTACCATTGGCGAATCGGCGCGTTATACACATTGCCACCGTAGACCCACGGTCCGGTCGCCGTTTTGCTTTGATACATCTCGACCATAGAGCCGTAATAGGTAAAGCTTTTATTGGTCCAGTCCTCCAAAAAGCGCGGGAAATTCTCAGCCCCGCCGCTGTAGGCGGCACTCGTCGTCTGGATATTTCCAGAAATAATTGCCGTATTTACAGTCGTGTTGCTTGCGCTGCGGGAGCTTAGACTGTTTCCGGAATTTGCGTCGATCCAGGCATTGGAAAGAATCGTGACGGCGTCCCCGATGACGGCGCTGGGCTGGCGTGTATAACCGTTCACCTGCGGCGTGGTGGGGTCGCCGGTATTCGAGGGAGGAGTTCCACCGGTGTTGTAGTCGCCTTTGACGTAAACCGAGTACTGGCTGGCAATGGTCAGGCCGCCTGTGGGTAGCGAGGCACCATTAATGATTTCCAGACCGGGCTGCTTGCCGCTCGGTGCAGTCCCCGTCACGTAGATGATACCATTCCAATTGTTTAACTGTGCTGCGGTCGTGCTCTTGTTGTTCGGATTACTTACCTCGGCGGCCAGTGCCGTCACAATTTTGCTCACGTCCAAAGTGGTGAGCTGCATGATGACTCCCTGGCGCCCATCCTGTAAGGAGCCTCCAGTGGTGACTGCGCTCATGATGGCGTTGTAATTTTGCTTGTCGTTAGTGCTTCTATTGTCTTTTCCACTCACAGGTGGGTTAATTCTATTGGTCCCGTTATAGACGGTGACGTTATTACTCGCGTCGACGTTGATCGTAAATTGAGCTTGCTGAGAGTAGCGCATACCTGCCAGCGGATCGGGATAACCGGAGATCGCTGGCTCTATCAACTCGTGATATGAGTCATTGTTGGGATTGGAATCCGTGGGACTGAAGAGCCGGGTCGAATCCATACCAAACGGCTGTTGTGCGTTTGCTTGGGCGGGCGGGAGATTGGATGGGTAATGCGGGGCAGCTGGGGTTTCACCTGCGTGACTGGGATCGCCGGGCATAAAGCCAATTTTCCAATCTCCGCCGTAAGTGACTTTATCGGCGAAGGTGAGGGTGTTGTGACCCGTATAGAGGTTCGAGTTTGTATTAACCCAGCCCGTCACGGTAAACGCCGGTCCGGGATGAATCTCAAGCGGATCCACGTAGAAAATCGCGTAGTTCCAAGGCGATTGCTGCTGCTTCTGGAAATTGCGACGATATTTGGTTGTGACGTTGCCGTGAAGAGTCGGCACTGTGACGTCCGCGCTGGCAACGTAGTTGTAAGTGATGTCGGTAGATGATGTGCCCGTTTGACGCGGCGGCGTCGCCGTTGCTGTCGCCATCGGATTCATTTGTGGATCAACCGCGACAACTTTGTAATTCGATATCAGAAAGGTTGAATCGCTATCGGCCGATGCATTCGGATCCAAGCTGGTGCCGCGCTTGACCGTGAAGTTTACCACACCGGGGAAGGTACCCGGCGATGGCGTCGGGATCGCGTCCAGGGAAACTGAAGGATTAAGGTTATTATGCGTGGGCATCACCACATTCGTCTGCGACCGGCAGACTTCGCGCCAGTAGCCGAACTCGAGCTGCAGCGTGCCATCGGCGATCGCGTCGGCGTTCAAGAGTTGATTGCTGCGCTGCACGTTGCGGTTGATGGTGGTGGTATATTCAACCGCCACTCCGACCGTGACCATGAGGGTGGCCATGACCACCATCACTACCGCAAGTGAGCTGGCGGTTTCAGCATAATGGTTTTTAATTTTCATTGATATGTAGTGAGACGCGTTCGAGCAGGCACCTGCCCGTTCAAAAGGATGTTGGCGGATTGGAAACCGCGATTGCTGTACTGGAGATCGGAAGTCGAGAGATTGACGGCAGCCACCGCGGAATAGTAGAGCGCACCTGCCGGAGTGGTTGGTATCTTAAATGGGGTATTATTGGTGATATAATTGGCCATATTGGCGAAAGTCGACGGTTTGGTCGGGCCATTATAGGTAAGTTGCTGCTGATTGTTCACAATGTAACTGCATCGATACGCGAGGAAGCAGGCAATATTGTTAGGAGAGACGGTTGATCCTGTGATTGCGTTGAAGACATTGCTATCGAGAGTGAGGGTATAGAGTGAGTAGGTCGTTCCGTTGATCGTGGCATTACCGGCATTCGCGACTGTGGTAATATTATTCTCGATTTGATGAGTTTGGATGATGAGACGTTGTGCAGTGGTGGGAGCGGGTGCCGAGGTAGGAAGGGCGATCGTTACCTTATTTGTGGAGGTGGCGACATCGCCCCATACTTGATAAGGACCGGCGTTAAAGATCTGAAAGGAAATTCCCGCAGCGGGTCCCGCGCCGCCCACGGCGTTGCCAGTCGCATCCACCAGTTGCGGCAGCGAGATGGAGGAATGCAGGCTTTGCAGCATGTCCAACATGGCGGTACGCGCCTGTTGATGCGCGACGTTCACGGCGGTATTTTTGGCTCCCAAAATAGTGCCTGCGACGAGGATCGAGTAGATAATCAAGCCGAGCGCTCCGATCACCACGGTCGTGACCATCATCTCTACGAGGGTGTAGCCGCAGTTGTGCTTTCTCATATATCGGAGACGCGCACAGCGTTCATCGTCAGGGTGTAATTTCGATTCAAGTAGCTATACGTAATCCTGACGGTCGCCTGGTAGGTCCAAATCTTGTAGCCATAAGGAGTTGTGCTTATGTCCGTTATAGTGTCGGTGAGGGTGCCAGAAACCACGGTACCGGTAGCTGGGTCTTGGTAAATGGGGATGTTGGTATATACGTGTGTCCCCAAGGTAAGGTCGTAGGTTCGTGGATTGTTGGCGTTGTCGATCGGGACTTGTATCGATCCATCGGAGTTCGTTTTCTGGGGATTGAACGGGCCGTAAGAGAGAAATTTGTCGATTTCGTTCTGGGCTACGCTTTGTGCCCCGGTGGAATTACGAGCGGCGCTGGCGATGCCATTGATTTTGGTCATGGCGGTGAGGGCGGTGGCGACGCCAACGCCAAGGACGGCGATCGCCACGAGGGCCTCGACTAGGGTAAAGCCGGCAATACGGGAGATGCGGGCAGGGTATGGGCGACACTTCATTGGGGCTCAAAAGAGCAGAGAGCATACCAGAATGGCGAGAATTGCTATAATTTCTGGAAGAGCGACTCGGGCGCACTAAAGCGGTTGCGATCATCCCCTCCCGCGTCGTAGTCTGTGCGCCCTTCACTCATGTTTGCGCACCAACCGGAAATGAAAGTGTTCAGCGGCTCAGCCAATCGCGATCTGGCTCAGAAGATTTGCGATTACATCGGCATCCCGCTCGGGGCGGCGAATCTCAGTTCGTTCCCGGATGGCGAAACGTATGTGCGGATCGAGGAAAATATCCGCGGGCGCGATGTTTTCATCGTGCAGCCGACCTGCCCGCCGACGAACGAGCACCTGATGGAGTTGCTCATCATGGTGGACGCGGCGCGGCGGGCGAGCGCAGCGCGCATCACCGCGGTCATCCCATTTTTCGGCTACGCGCGGCAGGATCGAAAGGACAAACCGCGCGTGCCGATCACGGCCAAACTGGTGGCGAATCTTCTCACCGCCGCCGGGGTGAATCGCGTGCTCACGATGGATTTGCACGCGCAGCAAGTGCAGGGCTTTTTCGATATTCCGGTGGACCACCTCTATTCCATGCCGGTGCTGATCAAGTATTTGCGGCAAAAATTGACACGCAAAACGGTGATCGTGTCGCCTGACGTTGGCGGCCTGAAAATGGCCTCCGCCTACTCGCAGACTCTCGGCGCCGGCCTTGCGATCGTCGCCAAGCAGCGGAAGAGCTCGACGGAAACCGAGGCGCTTTACCTAATCGGTGATGTCGACGGCTGCGACGTGCTCCTGGTCGACGACCTGACGGAGACTGCCGGCACGCTCACCTCTGCCGCCGAAATCGCGAAGAAGAACGGCGCGCTGGACGTGTACGCCGCGGTCTCGCACGCGGTGCTGGTGGATCTCGCCGTCCCGCGGTTGCAAAAGTCCCTAATTAAGGAATTAGTAACGACCAACAGCACGCCGGTGCGCACCATCGAAGGTTTTTCGATTCAGGTGCAATCCGTTTCAGAACTCCTCGGCGAAGGCATGAAGCGGATTCACGATGATGAATCGGTTTCGTCGCTGTTTAACATCGATAACGGCAAGAAATAAATATGGCGAAGCAAGCGAAAATAGCGGCGGAGAAGCGGACGGCGGTCGGGCGTGGCGCGGTGCGGAAATTGAAAACGACCGGCGTCGTCCCAGCGGTTGTTTACGGCGGCAAGAGCAAGCCCCAGCCGCTTCAAGTCTCGCGCAAGGAAATCAGCGCGCTGCTAAGCCACGCGGCCGGAGAAAACATTTTGGTGGAGCTCGAAGTGGCGGGCGAAAAAGGAAGCCGCATGGCGCTGCTGCAGGAAGTGCAGCACGCGCCGGTAGGCGGCGCGATCCTGCACGTTGATTTTCACGCCGTTTCGATGGACGAGAAGATTCAGGCCGGCATTCCGGTCGAGGCGTTCGGCATCGCGAATGGCGTCAAGAATTTCGGCGGCCTGCTCGAGCAGGCGTTGCGCACGCTTGAAGTCGAGTGTTTGCCGCGTGATCTGCCTGAGAAAATCACAGTCGACGTCTCGGAGTTGAACATTGGGGATTCCATTCACGTGCGCGATTTGAAATTGCCTGCCGGCGTCACCGCCAAGGCGCAGCCAGACCTGACCGTGCTGTCGGTAATGGAGCCCACGGTGGAAGAGGAACCGGTCGCGGCCGTGGCGGATGCTGCCGCAGGGCCCGAGGTCATCAAGGAAAAGAAAGTCGAAGGCGAGGCCGCGCCCGCCGCCGGCGCTCCTCCTGCCAAAGAGCAGAAGAAGTAGCCGCTTCCGGCGGTGGAAGATTCTCGCATTCGTCTGGTCGCCGGGCTGGGAAATCCCGGCGCGGAGTACGTCGGCACACGTCACAACGTCGGCTTCGCCGCGCTCGATTTCTTTGCGCAACGCGAGGGCTTTCAATTCGAAAACCAGGCGAAGTGGGAGGCCGCCGTCGCGAAAACAGGCGACACGATCCTGCTCAAGCCGCTCGCGTTTATGAATCGCAGCGGATCGCCGCTCGCGCTGGTGGCGGACTTCTACAAGATCGCGCCGGCTAACATACTGATTGTGCACGACGACTTCGCGCTGCCGTTGGGCCGATTACGTTTGCGGCCGGACGGCGGACCGGGCGGCCATAACGGGCTCGAATCGATCATCGTTCACTTGGCGACCGAGGATGTGCCGCGGCTGCGTCTCGGCATCGGCGCGGCGCCGCATCATGGCTCCACGGATTTCGTGCTGGGACGTTTCTTTGAGGAGGAGCGCCCACAAGTGTCGGCGATGATCGAACGCGCAGTCGACGCGATCAAATGCACCGTTGACAACGGCCTCGTTTCCGCGATGAACACGTTCAACCAAGAAGTATGATGAATCGTTACGAAGCACTGATCGTGCTGAATACCCAGGGCAAGGACGACACCGTCAAAGACATCGTCGACCGGCTCGAGACGGAATTTGAAAAAGAGGGCGCCAAAATCGAGTCCGTCCAGAAAATGGACAAGCGGCAGTTCTCGTATCAGGCCGGGGAACTCGACAGTGGATTTTTCGTGAATTTCGTTTTCAATGCCGACCCGCAGTTGATCACGAAACTGCGTTCGAAATTCAAACTCGACCCCGAAGTTTACCGGCAGAATTACCAGCGCCTGAAGCCGAAGAGCGACAAGCCCGCGCGCGAGCCGAAAAAGGTCGCCGCCGACAAATAGCTGCGCTAAAAACGCCCGCATGGCGAGTTTTAACAAAGTCATCCTGCTGGGGAATCTCACGCGTGATCCCGAAGTGCGTTACACGCCGAAGGGCAGCGCGGTGGCCGATCTCGGCATCGCGGTGAACCGGCAATACACGCTCGAGAACGGGGAGAAACGCGAGGAAGTCACGTTCGTAGACGTCACGTTCTGGGGCCGCACCGCGGAAGTCGCGGGCGAATATTTGAAAAAGGGGCGGCCGGTTTTCATCGAAGGCCGCCTCCAGCTCGACACCTGGGACGACAAGACTTCCGGGCAAAAGCGGAGCAAATTGAAAGTGATCGGCGAAACGATGCAGTTGCTCGGCAGCCGCGGGGATTCCGCGGGCGGAAGCGCTGGCGGCGACGAAGGCGAACGTCCCGCGCCCTCCAGCAAACCAAGCGCGCCGCCGAAATCGGCTGCTCCGGCTGAGCCGGACGACGACGAGATTCCGTTTTAGCCGACGCGCTCAGCGCGTCATCGGATCACGGGATTGATCCATGAATTCCACGGAAGCCTGCCTCGCGCTGAACATGCTGCCGACCATCGGGCCGGTGCGGCTGCGCAAGTTGCTCGAAGTTTTCGAGAAGCCCGAGAGCGTGTTGTCTGCGCGCGGCGATAAATTGCGCGGCGTCGACGGCGTCGGCGCGGAAGTCGCGCAGCAAATTACAAATTGGGAATCGCTCGTCGATTTGTCGGCGGAGTTGAAACGCATCGCCGATTTCGGCGCGGAAATTATCACCGCGGAATCGCCGATGTATCCGCGTGTGCTTCGCGAAATTCATGCGCCGCCGATCGTTCTCTACGTCTGGGGCGAGCTGACAGAACGCGACCAGCACGCCATCGGCATCATCGGATCGCGGCGGACAACGCATTACGGCACGGAGTCGGCAAAGAAGCTTGCGTATCAGCTCGCTTACAGCGGGCTGACTGTGGTCAGCGGTCTGGCGCGAGGGATCGATACCGCCGCGCATCAAGGGGCATTGGCTGCCAAAGGGCGGACGATTGCAGTCATCGGCTCCGGTCTTTCGCACCTTTATCTTCCGGAAAATGCGGCGCTCGCCGAAAAAATTCGCAACGGAAACGGCGCGGTGGTGTCCGAGTTCTCGATGGAAGTCGAACCGGACCGGCAAACGTTCCCGATGCGCAACCGCATTATCAGCGGCTGGAGCCAGGGCATTCTCGTCGTCGAAGCGGGGCTGAACAGCGGCGCACTCATCACCGCTTCGCAGGCGCTTGAGCAGGGGCGCTCGGTTTACGCGGTGCCGGGGCACATTAACGCGCCGAGCGCGATGGGCTCGAATCGATTGATCCAGCAAGGCGCGAAACTCGTCATGGACGCGTCCGATATTCTCGATGATCTCCAAATTTTGCTGCCGGAAACGAAATCGCCGACGCCGGCCGCGCGACTATTGCCGGAACTCACGGCGGCTGAGCGCGCTGTCTATGATGCGATCGAGGACAGCGAGACGGCGATCGATGCTATCGCCGTCCGGTGCGATTTGCCAACGCCGACCGTCTCTTCTACCCTCCTGCGCCTCGAACTCAAACGGCTGGTCAAACAGTTGCCGGGAAATCATTTCGTAAAACTGGCCTAGATCGTCCGCGAGTTGCTGCCCTTCAGATATGCCCAAAGCTTTAGTCATCGCCGAGAAGCCGAGCGTCGCCGCTGATATCGCGCGCGTGCTCAAGGTTCCGAAAAAAGGCGACCACTTCGAAAACGACGAATACGTGATCGGGTCGGCTGTCGGCCACGTCGTCGAGCTATTGATGCCCGACGATATCGATAAAAAGAAATACGGCTTTTGGCGGTTGGAGACGCTCCCGATTATTCCAGATAAATTCGAGCTCAAGCCGATCGAAACGGCGAAAGCGAAATTCGCGCACCTGAAAAAATTGATCGCGCGCAAGGACGTCGATCGAGTCATCAATGCGTGCGATGCCGGCCGGGAAGGCGAACTGATTTTCAACAACCTCGCCGAGCTGGCCAATAACAGGCACCCGGTCAAACGCCTCTGGCTGCAATCGATGACGCCGCAGGCAATTCGGCAGGGCTTTGCAAACCTGCGTGATGGCGAAGAGATGAAGCCGTTCGCGGATGCGGCGCGCTCGCGCAGCGAGAGCGATTGGCTCATTGGCATTAACGGCACCCGCGCGATCACCAAACGCATGTTCGGTTCGCGCGCGGGCAACGTCGCGTCCGTCGGTCGCGTGCAAACGCCCACGCTGGCGATGGTCTATGCGCGCGAGTTGGAGATTCGGAATTTCAAGGCGCGCGGCTACTGGCGCGTGAGTGCGAAATTCGAGATCGCGAAAGGCGAATACGAAGGCGTCTATCAGCGCCCGGATTTCAAAAAGAACGACGACGAACACGATCGCATCGATCGCATTTGGGAGCAGGCGACGGCGGAGAAAATCGTGCGCGATTGCCAGGGAAATCCGCGGGCGAGCGTTACCGAAGAGAAGAAAGCGAGCTCGCAGATTTCGCCGCGACTTTACGATCTGACGACATTGCAGCGCGAAGCAAACGGGCGCTTTAATTTTCCGGCCAGCCGGACGTTGAAGATTGCGCAGGATCTTTACGAGAGACACAAAATGTTGACGTATCCACGGACAGACTCGCGCGCGTTGCCGGAGGATTACATCGCGGTCGTGAAGCAAACACTCGGCAATCTCGGCGGCGCGCTGGAGACGCACGCACGAAAAGCGCTGGCTGAGAATTACGTCCGTTCGAACAAACGCATTTTTAATAACGCGCAGATCAGCGATCACTTCGCGATTATCCCAACGGCATCCGAGGCGAAGAGTCTCAACGAAGCGGAAACGAAAATTTACGACATGGTCGCGCGCCGTTTCGTCGCGGTTTTTTATCCGGCGGCGGAGTTCGATGTCACCACGCGTTTCAGCCAGATTGGCGCGCACAAATTCAAGACCGAAGGCAAAGTGCTCACCGCAGCGGGCTGGCTGGCGGTCTATGGCAAGAGCACGGTCGATGACGATTCGAGCAAGGCGTTGCCGGCTCTGAGTGCGGCGGACAAGAACGAAGCGAAAACGCTCGCTGCGACGCTGCATACGGAAACGACCAAGCCGCCACCGCGTTATACGGAAGCGACGTTGCTCTTCGCGATGGAGACAGCAGGGAAATTGGTGGACGACGAAGAACTCGCGGAGGCAATGAAAGAACGCGGCCTCGGTACGCCAGCCACGCGAGCCGACACCATCGACAAACTTATTAATCAAAAGTACATGGATCGGCAGCAAAATCAGCTAATGCCGACGGCGAAAGCGGAGCAGCTCATCGAATTTCTCGAAGCGGTGAAGGCCAGCGACATCACCAGCCCGGCGATGACGGGCGAATGGGAACATCAATTGCGCCTGATGGAGCAGGGGAAATTTCCGCGCGCCAAATTCATGGCGGAGATCGTCGAGGAAACGAAAGGCATCGTCGAACGCGTGAAAGGTTTTGAGGAAGACGATTCGGTCGCGCGTGAAACCGACATCGTGTCGCCTACTGATGGCAAGCCGCTGCGCGAAACGCTGCGTGGTTACAAATCGCAGGATGGCGAGTTCATGCTCTACAAAGTGATCGGTGGTCGCAAAATGGCGGAGAGCGAAATCCGCGAACTGGTGGTGAAAGGAGCGGTCGGGCCGCTCGACGGCTTCATCTCCGCCAAGACGCGCAACAGCTTCGCCGCCACGCTCAAGCTCGTGAAAGACGAGAAGACCGCGAAATGGAAAGCGGCCTACGATTTCGGCGAAGACGCGGATCTCGGCACGGTGGAATCATTCTGGACTGATCCTGCGACCGGCGCGGAGCTTTGCGAAGTCGGCTCCAATTATGTCTTGCGCGAGAAAGAGAATGGCGAGTGGAAGCAAGCCTTCCGGGTGCCGCGGTTGATGTGCAAGAAAGAGGTGCCACGCGAGCAGGCAGTGCAGTTGATCGAGAAAGGAAAGACCGATCTCATCACCGGGTTCACATCGAAAAAGGGCCGCCCGTTCGATGCGTTTCTCATCCGCGACCACGCGCGCATTCGTTGGGAATTTCCTCCACGCGCGCCCAAAGCTGGGAAAAATGGCGAGCGCAAAGAGCGCAAGAAAATCGATCTCGCCCACGCGAAAGTGATCGGGCCGAGCAAAGTGCATCGCGGCGGCGAATTGGTCGAAGCGGGCGACGCCTATTATGTGCGCAAGGCGGACCAGGATAATCGCGCGGTCTTCAAACTGGCGAAAACGCTGTGCGAGCACGCCATTACGGAAGCCGAAGTGTCCGAGTTGTTGGCCGAAGGCAAGTCGCCGTTGATCGAAGATTTCGTTTCCAAGCGTGGCAATAAATTCGCCGCGTATCTCGTGCTCTCCGCGAAGAAGGACAAAGCGGAATTCGAGTTTCCTCCGCGCTAAGGGGAAAGATTCGGACAGAAAGCTTGCGCTACAATTAGTGGTGTGGTAAACCTCGGCCAACGCTATGCGTTGTCCAAAGTGCGGGTCGCGGGACGACAAAGTCATCGATTCGCGCCAGTCCAGAGAAGGCTCGAGCATCCGGCGCCGGCGCGAATGTTTAAAGTGCGCCTATCGCTACACCACTTACGAGGAGATCGAGCGGACCGATTTGCGCGTGGTGAAACGCGATCGCAGCCATGAACCATTTGATCGTAGCAAACTCGTGAGCAGTCTGGCGAAAGCGTGTGAGAAACGTCCGGTCAGCCTCCTCGTTCTGGAAAAGGCGGTGGACGAAATCGTGCACGAGCTCGAGACCGGTGGCCGCGAGATCGCATCGGCTGACATCGGGAAGCAAGTGATGGCGAAGCTGCGTGACATCGATGAGGTCGCTTATCTCCGCTACGCTTCGGTGCATCATCGTTTTGAGCAGGCGGATGAATTCGTCGACGCGGTGCAGGCGCTCGGCCGTCGCATTCGCGACAATGCGCAACAGCGCGAACTTTTTCCCGTGGAGAAACGCTGATGGTCGCGTTCAAAGAAGAGTTTCCTTATTTGCGCGCGGACTCGGGCCAGTTATTTGAATTCGATCGCGCGTGGCTGCGCGACGAAATCACCAGCGCGGCGAAGGCCGCCGGCTATCCCGGCTGGTGGCTGACCGAACACGTCACCGAAAGCATCGCGTTCTATCTGCGACTGCGGACCGACGAAGGCTTCGTCGCGTTCGGGCAACTCTCGCAGACGGTGCGCTACGTCTTGCGCGTCATCGGCTACAAGGAAATCGTCCCGCATTTTTCGCCGGCCCCGCCGCCCGTCACCCTCTCGCTGTTTGAGATCGCGCACGAAGCCGGCGCCGGTTACGAGCTCGCCTTCTTTGAAATGCTCACGCGCCAGCTGGAGCTGTTGCTGCAGACGCGCGTGCACGCTTTGAACTTCCGCGACCTCAACGCCGCGGTGAAACATCTCCGCGGCGTGCGCGTCTGGACGCGTGCGTGCGACGTTCTGCGTTCCGAGATCGTGCTGTTTGTGCGCGAGAGAATTTTCGCTGCGGCGCGTGCCGACGCGCTCAGTTGCTCGATCCGATGACTATTTTCGAAAAAATCGCGGCCAGGGAAATTCCGGCGGACATCATCCACGAAACGGAAGACGCGCTCGCCTTCCACGACGTCAATCCGCAAGCCCCGGTGCACGTGCTGATCGTGCCCAAGAAAGTGATCCCGCGTTTGTCGGACGCGAAGCCCGCGGACGAGAAAATCCTCGGCCAACTTCTGCTCGTCGCTGCCGAAGTGGCGAAAAAACTGGAGCTAAAGTCCGGCTATCGCGTGGTGATTAACTGCGGACCGGACGCCGGCGAGAGTGTACCGCACCTGCATTTGCACCTGCTCGGCAAACGCCAGCTCGCCTGGCCGCCGGGCTAAACTTATTCCTTTACGATTACCGCTGTGCCTTCGGTCGCGCCTTCGAAGAAGTGTTTGGCGGATTCCATCGGCAGTCGAATGCAGCCATGCGACGCGCGGAAAGAGGGCACGTAGCCCGCATGCATGCCGTAGCCGCCGCGGAACCGCATGAAATAAGGCATCTTGGCTCCGCGAAACTCGGCGCCCGCCGGCCTTTTGTCTTTGCGGGCATCGACGTTCGATTTTACCACCTCGCCTTCGTCATTCACGTAATCGCCAAACTCGCTGGAGGCGTGATCTTTGTCCTTTTGCAGAACGGTGTAGGTCCCGGGCGGCGTGTCGAAGCCCTTCTTGCCGGTCGACACCGTGCTTTCGCCAACCAGTTTTTTGCCCTTGTAAAAGAAGGCGCGCTGCTCGGAAACGTTAACGACAATCTTGGCTCGGCCGGTGGCTTCGTCGCCGTGCCAATAGCCGCGATCGACTGGAGCCGGCAGGACGGCAGGAAGTTTACCCACCGTTTGTGCGACCTGCTGTGGGAAATCTTCGCACGCCGCTAAAGTGAAGAGTGCAAGCGCGGTAGCAGATAGACGTAACAGGTTCAGCGTTCTCATGGGAGCGGCGGATGGTAATGGGAGTCGGCGCGATTTCAATTCAAATCGTGTCGTCTGCTGATCTTTCGTCTCGGATTTGTCAGAAATGTGAACATTCCGAGGTTTGACGCTATGCCTGCGCACCAATAGGATTGTTTATCGCCATCGCCGCTGAAAAACCAATCGCGTCGCCTGAGACCGGAGCCGCGCCTCCGCTCGAGGCCGTGGATCTCGCAGCCTGGATCTCCGCGAATGCGCGTTTCTTTAAACCGCCGGTAAGCAATCGCTACCTGTACGACGGGCGCGATTTTTTTGTGATGATCATCAAGGGACCGAATGCCCGGAATGATTTCCACCAGGTCGATTCCGAAGAATTTTTCCACCAGCTCAAAGGCGACATCAAGGTGCGCATCCGGGAAGGCGACCGCATCGTCGATCATCTGGTGCGCGAAGGAGAAACGTTCTTCATCCCGCCGAATGTGCCGCACGCGCCGGTGCGCCCGCCGGATACGCTCGGTCTCGTCGTCGAGCGCCGGCGACCGCCCGGCGAAACCGAGCATGTGATATTCTACTGCCCCAAATGTGAAAGCGTGGTGGAAGACATCCAATTCGATTGCGCGGACATCGTGCAGCATTTCAGCCAGGCCATGGTCGATTTCTGGAGCGACGACGAGCGGCGCACCTGCAAGAACTGCGGCACGAAAGTCGAGCAGCCGGCGCCGGTGAAACCGTTTTAGCCAGCCGATGGCGGAGATGAAGATCGATCTCCACACCCACATCCTGCCGCGGGATTGGCCCGACTTGGATGCGCGCTACGGCTACGCGGGTTTCGTGCGGTTGGATCACCATCAGCCGTGCTGTGCGCGAATGATGATGGGCGAGCGCGTTTTCCGCGAGATAACCGATAACACTTGGGACCCGTCGCGCCGAATCGAAGAATGCGATCAGATTGGCGTGACGATGCAGGTGCTGTCGACGGTGCCGGTGATGTTCAGCTATTGGGCGAAGCCGGCGGACGGGCTCGATTTATCGCGACGCTTGAATGATCACATCGCCGAGGTTGTCCGCTCACAGCCGACGCGCTTTGCCGGCTTGGGCACCATTCCGATGCAGGATCCGGAATTGGCCGCGCGCGAGCTGGAGCGTTGTGTACGTGAACTCGGATTGCACGGCGTCCAAATCGGCACGCACGTCGACGCCAGTGCGACCGGAGAAAAACGACCGTATCGCAATCTCGACGACCGCGCGCTCGATGTCGTCTGGAGTGCGGCCGAGAGATTTGGCGCGGCCATTTTCGTCCATCCCTGGGACATGTTCGGTCGCGAGCGAATGCCGAAGTTCTGGTTGCCCTGGCTCGTCGGCATGCCAGCCGAAACCTCGCTCGCGATTTGCTCGATGATGTTTGGCGGCGTGTTCGATCGGTATCCAAAACTGCGCGTCGCTTTCGCGCACGGCGGCGGCGCGTTTCCCTTCACCATCGGCCGGGTGGAGCATGCGTTTCACGTGCGACCCGATTTATGCGCTACGGAAAGCGCGACGAATCCGCGCCGTTATCTGGCCAACGATCATCAGCCAGCGCGCTTCTTCGTCGACTCGCTGGTGCACGATGCCGATGCGTTGCGGCTGCTTGTGAAAATGTTTGGCGCCGCCCGCGTCGCGCTCGGCTCGGATTATCCCTTTCCCCTCGGCGAAGCCAAGCCAGGCGCTCTTATCGAATCGCTGGCGGATATTTCGGCCGAACAACGCGCACAGCTTTTGTGCGGCAGCGCGCGCGAATTTCTCGGGTTGAAATAAAATCGCTAGCCGACGCGATCACATGCGGTGCCGAATGGCCCAGAGATCGGGGAAGATCGGCTTGAACATCGATTTCATGAGAAACGGCACACCGGGCGATCCGCCCGTGCCGTGCTTCGCCCCGATGGTGCGCTCGACGAGCTTGATGTGGCGATAACGCCATTCCTGCAGGCCTTCGTCGAAATCGGTCATTAACTCGAAGAGCACGGAAGCTTCGGGCGAAGTTTGGTAGAGATGCAGGAGCGCGGTCTGGATTTGCTCGTTGGCTTCGTTCGGTTGCGTGACGTCGCGCTTCTTCAACTCATCCGGAATCTGCGCTCCACGTGTCGCGAGAAAATCGTAGAAATGATCGATCACGGTGCTCTCGTGCAGGCGCGCCTTGAGCCGGTCGTATCCAGGAAAATCCGGCTTCACGTGCTCGAACGTCGACACGCGTTTATAGCCAAGCAGAAACTCGAGCTCGCGGAATTGGATCGATTGAAAACCGGAGGCCGTCTCTAGGCGATCGCGGAAACTGGAGAAGGACGACGGCGTCATCGTCTCGAGAATGTCGATCTGGCCGACCAGCGTTTTCATGATGGTGCGCGTGCGTTTGAAGGAATGCAGCGCGCCGAAAAGGTCGCCCGCGGAGAAGGCGCGCTTTATTTTCTCGAACTCATGCAGCAACTGCTTGAACCAGAGCTCGTAGGTCTGGTGAATGATGATGAAGAGCATTTCATCGTGCTCCGCTGGGGTGGAGCGGGGGTTCTGGAGCGTGAGTAATTTCTCCAGGTCGAGATAGTTCGCGTAAGTGAGCGGCGGCATGAGGCAAGGTTGGCTGCGCTGGGGTTGAGCGTCAATCGCAGGGCGGAGCCGCGAGGCGCAGCGCGAAGACTTTGGTTCGGCGGTTGTGAGGTTTGGTCTGGCCTGTTTAACTTCCGGGTCATGGCCGAGTTACTGCATCCGAAGCGCACGCTCGCGGAGTTAAGGGAATTACGGGAGCTGACGGGTGATAAGGATGGCGCGCAACGCGTAGCTTTTACGCCGGCGTGGGCGAAGGCGCGGGCCTGGTTGCGTGATAAACTGGCCGAAATCCCGGCCGAAGTCCGGCAGGATGCGGCGGGTAATCTATGGGGAACACTGCGGGGCAAATCGGAACGCGCGCTGTTGATCGGGGGGCACATTGATTCGGTGCCAAATGGCGGCTGGCTCGACGGTTGCCTGAATACGCTTGCCGGCGTCGAAATTCTCCGCCGCATTCATGCTCAGTACGGCGCGGATGCGCCGGTAACAGTGCGGCTGGTGGATTGGGCGGACGAAGAGGGCGCGCGCTTTGGCAAGAGTCTTTTCGGATCATCCGCCTGCTCGGGGAATCTGGATATGGCGGAGGCGCGCGGCTTGCGCGACAAAGAAGGCGTGTCGCTGCCGGAAGCTTTGCGCGTGCAGGGCATCGAATTTGAGCGGGTGGGTGATTCGTCGGCTGAGCTCGCCAACGCCGCGGCTTATCTGGAATTGCACATTGAGCAGGGCCCGGTGCTGCTGGATCTCGATCTGCCCCTTGGCGTGGTGCTCGGAACGTTCGGCGTCGAGCGGCACGCCATCACATTCTCCGGCCAGGCCGCGCATTCCGGCAGTACGCCGATGAATCGTCGCCGCGACGCCTTCCTCGCCGCCGCGAAGATGGCTCCGGAAATTTATCGCATCGCAGAGAGGAGCGGCAACGGCGTTTGCACGATCGGGTCGTGCACGACGAAGCCGGGCATCGTCACGAGTGTGGTGGCGGACTGCCGCATCACGCTCGATCAGCGCCATCTCGATCGTGCCGCCCTCGAAAAAATGTTATGCGAAGCCAAGGAGGCGGGCGACCGGTTCGCTCAAGAAGGGAAAGTCGACATCAAGTGGGAACGGCTCTGGCAAATCGCGCCCGTCCTGTTCGATCAACGGCTGGTGGCACTGTGCGAGGAAGCGATCAAAGAAATCTGCGGCAAAGCTCATCGGCTGCCCTCAGGTCCACTGCATGACGCAGCCGAAGTCGCGAGAGCTGGCGTCCCGACCGTGATGATGTTCGTGCAGAGCCTGCGTGGCATCAGCCATAACAAGATCGAGGACACCCGCGAAGAACATCTCGAAATGTCGGTGCGAGCCTTTGATCGCCTCGCCGACAAGGCGATGCAGTGGATCGCGGCGATGTAGTTTGCGCTCGCTCTGAGCCTCTCGTTTGGAGTAAAAGATACGTTTCCCTTAATATGTCCACCCTCGCTACGACCGTCGATGGGCTGAAGCTGGCCAACCCGTTCATTATCGGGTCGGGGCCACCCGGCACTAACTTGAATGTCATTAATCGCGCCTTTCGCGAGGGCTGGGGCGCGGTCATCGCGAAAACGGTAAGCCTCGATTCCTCGAAAGTGGTCAACGTGGCGCCGCGCTACGCGAAGCTGATGGCGGCGGACGGCAAAGAGGCGATCGGCTGGGAGAATATCGAGCTGATCAGCGACCGGCCATTCAGCATCTGGCTCGACGAATTCAAAAAGTGCAAGGACACCAACCCGGATGGCGTGCTCATCGCTTCGATCATGGAGGAATATAATCGCGACGCCTGGAGTGAGATCGTGGAGCGATGCGAAGGCGCGGGCGTGGACGCGTTCGAGCTGAATTTTTCCTGCCCGCATGGATTGCCGGAACGCAAGATGGGTGCGGCGATGGGTGAAAATCCCGAGATCGTCGAGGAGGTCAGTGGCTGGGTCACGGCGAAAGCAACCAAGCCGGTCTGGGCGAAGATGACGCCGAACGTGACGCGCATTGCCGATCCGAGTCGCGCAGCCTTGCGCGGCGGTTGCCAGGGAGTAAGCGCGATCAACACCATCCGCAGCGTGATGAGCGTTAACCTCGAGACCCTGCGGCCGGAGCCGACGGTGGAGGGTTACACCACACCGGGCGGATATTCGTGCAAAGCAGTGCGGCCGATCGCGCTGCGTATGGTCATGGAGATCACCACCATGATTCGAGCGGAATTTCCGGGACGCTCGCTCTCCGCCATCGGCGGGATCGAGAGCGGCGGCGATGCCGCGCAATTCATTCTGCTCGGGGCGGACACGACGCAGGTTTGCACCGGGGTGATGAAATTTGGTTACGAATGCGTGAAGCGGATGTGCGAGGACCTGCTCGCCTTCATGGAAAAGCATCGGTTTGAAACGCTGGCTGATTTCAAGGGGAAGAGCCTCGAATATTTTACCACCCACGCCGAACTGGTGCGGATGCAGGGCGAGCGCAAAGCAAAACAAAAAGCAGAAGCTGATGCGGCCGCCGCCGCGAAGATGGTGCGCGCGGATGGAGAATGGAGCGGCGACGATTTCGTAAAACAATCGGATGCATTGGCCAGGGGCTAGAGAAGTTCCAAAGCCCAACATCCAATTTCGGCCATGACCACGACGATGACGCCCTGCCCGATTTTTATCGGCGGCAAGTGGCGCGAAGTTTCCGAGATTGGCACCTCTCCGGTTTTCAATCCCTCGCGTGGCGAAACCATCGCAGAAGTGCCGATGTGCGGGACCGATGTGGTGGATGAGGCGGTGGCTGCCGCGGTGGCCGCGTTCCCGGCGTGGCGCGATACGCCCCCGGTCGAACGCGCGCGCCTTTTTTTTCGCTATCGGCAACTGATCGAAGACAACTTCGACCGCATCTGCCGAAGCATCTGCCGCGAGCACGGCAAGACCTTCGGGGAAGCGCGCGGCAGCGTTTTCCGGGGTTTGGAAAATATCGAGCACGCCTGCGGTATCCCATCGCTCCTCTTTGGTGATTCCATCGAGAACCTCGCGCGCGGGGTGGATTGCGAGACGCTGCATCAACCGCTCGGAGTCTGCGTCGGAATCACGCCTTTTAATTTTCCGGCAATGGTGCCGCTGTGGATGTTTCCACTCGCGCTCGCGTGCGGGAACACCTTCGTGCTGAAGCCGAGCGAAAAGGTTCCGTTGACGGCGGTGCTCATGATCGAGCTGCTCGAAAAGGCAGGAGTGCTGAACGTCGTGCACGGCGTTTGCGACTGCGTGGAGGCGCTGCTCGTGCATCCGCAGGTGCGCGCCATTTCCTTCGTGGGCTCAACGCCGGTCGCCAAACACATTTATGAAGTCGGGACGCGCCGCGGCAAACGAGTGCAGGCAAATGGCGGTGCTAAGAATTACATCGTGGTCATGCCTGACGCCGACGTGGGGAACACAGTCGACGCTCTCACCACCGCGGCTTTCGGTTGCGCCGGGGAGCGTTGCATGGCGGGCTCGACTGCGCTCGTCGTCGGACGCGCGGCCGACCGGGTGCTGCCTTTCCTCATCGAAGCGGCGCGGAATATCAGAGTCGGCCCGACTGATGCCGAGGCGCAGCCAGATATGGGGCCGCTGATTACAGCGCAGCACCGCGACCGCGTCCTCAGCCTGGTCGCGGCGGGCGAGAGCGAAGGCGCGAAAGTGATTGCGGACGGTCGCGGGGTAAAGATTTCTGAAGCGCCCAACGGTTTTTTTGTCGGCGCTACCATCGTTGATCAAGTCGCGGAGAAGATGACAATCGCGCGCGAGGAGATCTTCGGACCGGTTTTGAACGTGATGCGAATGGATGATCTCGATCGCGCCATCGAGATGGCAAATCGCTCCGCCTACGGTAACGGTGCCGCCATTTTTACGAACTCCGGTAAAGCGGCACGGGAGTTTCGTCACCGCGTGAAAGCCGGCATGGTTGGCATCAACGTCGGCGTGCCGGCCACGATGGCGATGTTCCCGTTCACCGGCTGGGATGAATCTTTCTACGGCGACCTTCATATTCAGGGAAAGGAAGGCGTGCAGTTTTACACGCAGCAAAAGGTCGTAACTACCCGCTGGTTCGGTGATGGCGTAGGGGACGTCTGGAAGAAGTAGTGGATTTTTTTGCTCTGTTTCTCCGTGTTCATCGGTGGCTAAACCGGTTCCTGGATGTCGCTGCTAATTAAAAACGGAGAAATCGTTACCGGTAGCGAGCGCTACACCGCAGACATCTTCTGCGAAGGCGAAACCATCACGCGGATCGATCGCGGGATTGACGTTCCGCGCGACACGGAAGTGATCGATGCGACAGGAAAGTATCTCTTTCCGGGGTTCATCGATCCGCACACGCACATCTATCTGCCTTTCATGGGCACTTTCGCGAAGGACACCTACGAGACAGCGAGCAAGGCCGCGCTGGTGGGCGGCACGACGACGATCATCGAGATGATTTGCCCTTCGCGCGACATGAGCGCGACGGAGGGATTCGCGCTTTGGCGCCAGCAAAGCGAAGGAAAGTCCGCCTGCGATTACACCTATCATATGGGCGTCACGCGGTTTGATGACGATACTGCGGCGGAGCTGCGCGAAATCGTTGGCCGCGGCATCGCTTCCTTCAAGGTTTTTCTCGCCTACAAAGGCGCTTTCGGGATCGACGACACGGAACTTTATCACACGCTTAAACTGGCGAAGGAACTCGGCGTTATCGTTACGGCGCACTGCGAAAACGAAACGCTGGTCGCGGAGCGGCAGCGCGCGCTGCTCGCCGAGGGCGTAACTGGGCCCGAAGGTCACTATGAGAGCCGGCCGCCCCGGGTGGAGGCTGAAGGTGTCCATCACCTCATGAGTTTTGCCGAACTGACTGGCGCGCATACCTATATCGTTCATCTAAGCTGCGCCGAAGCCTTGCGCGAAGTGCTGGCGGCCCGGGCGCGGGGCGTTTTCGTCGGGATCGAGACGCTCATCCAATATCTTCTCCTGGATAAAACAGATGCCGAGCGCGCGGAGTTCGAAGGCGCGAAGTTCGTCATGTCGCCACCTTTGCGCGACAAGCGCAACCAGGACGTGCTCTGGCAGGGATTGCGCGCCAGCGATGTTGATACAGTCGCGACCGACCACGCGCCGTTTGATTTCGCGACCCAGAAACAGATGGGCCGGACTGATTTTACCAAAATCCCGAACGGCATTCCTTCCCTGGAAGACCGGGTCAATCTTCTTTTCACGTACGGAGTGAAGAGCGGCCGGATTGATCTTTCCACTTTCGTCAACGTGGCGAGCGCAACCGCGGCCAAGCTTTTCGGGTTATATCCGCGCAAGGGCGCCATCCAGGTCGGCGCGGATGCAGACCTCGTCGTCTATGATCCGGAGTATCGGGGCACAATCTCCGCGCGCACCCAGTTCATGAACGTCGACTATAGCGCGTTCGAAGGCTGGCCGATCGCGGGCCGTCCCAGCTTGGTCACGGTGCGCGGGGAGATCGCGGCGCGCGATGGAAAATTCGTGGGCAGGATTGGGCGCGGTCGGATGCTAAAGCGGGAGCCGTCGCATCATTGAGTTCCCGATCACGAGCCGACGCGATGATGACCGGAAGGCGGCGATGGATTTAGCCAGTTCGCTCGCTCCCGAAGTTGAGGTCGAGATTGAGGAGAGCGCGCTGCTTAACGCTGATCTTGCGCCTGTCCCTCGGGAACGACGCACATGGCGTGTCGGCAGCATCGCGGCGCTATGGATTTCGATGTCGGCCTGCATTCCGACCTACCTGCTGGCGTCGTCGCTGATCGGCGGCGGGATGAATTGGTCGCAAGCGATCCTCACGGTTTTTCTCGGCAACGTCATCGTCGTGATCCCGATGATCTTGAACGCGCATGCGGGAACGCGTTATGGAATTCCATTCCCGGTCTTTTGCCGGGCCTCCTTCCGGACGCGCGGCGCGAACATTCCGGCGCTAATGCGCGCCTTCGTTGCCTGTGGCTGGTTCGGCATTCAAACCTGGATCGGCGGGAATGCGATCTGCAAGATACTAGGAGTCTTCGTGCCATCGCTGGTGGCCCCGGGCCACACCACCTGGCTCGGCATCACGCTCGCGCAGTTCGTCTGCTTCCTCTTTTTCTGGGGCATTAACATGTTCGTTGTCTATAAGGGCATCGATTCCATCCGGCTGCTGCTCAACATCAAGGCGCCATTGCTCATCGTGCTCGGGCTTTTGCTTCTGGCCTGGGCCTATCGTCGCGCTGGCGGCTTCGGCCCGATTCTGTCGCAACCCTCCGCCTTTGACCCGGGCCAGCCCAAAGCCGGCCATTCACTTCCTTTTTCGTTCCTGCGCTCATCGGCATGATCGGCTTTTGGGCGACGCTCTCGCGCAACATTCCGGACTTCTCGCGTTACGCCCGGTCGCAACGGGATCAGATTGTCGGGCAGGCACTCGGCCTGCCGCTGACCATGGCGCTTTACACCCTTTATCGGCGTGGCGGTCACCTCCGCGACCACGGTCATCTATGGCCAGACAATCTGGGACCCGGTGGATGTGCTCACCCGCTTCCAGAATCCCGTGGTGTTGATCCTAGCCATGTTTGCGCTCTGCCTCGCGACCCTGGCCACAAATATCGCCGCCAACATCGTCAGTCCCGCCAACGATTTCGCGCATCTCGCGCCGCGTCGGATCTCTTTTCGTCTTGGTGGTGCGATCACTGGGATCATTGGCATCCTCATCATGCCTTGGAAATTGGTGGCCGATCCTTCCGGCTACATTTTTACCTGGCTGGTTGGACACAGCGCTTTGCTCGGACCGATCGGCGGCATCATGATTGCCGATTATTTCGTGCTCCGCCGGCGCCGGCTGGATTTGACCGGCCTCTACCAGGTCGACGGTCCGTACCGTTACACGCATGGCTTTAGCATTGCGGCGCTGGCATCACTCGCCCTGGCCATTTTGCCGAACCTCCCCGGCTTCCTGGTCACGGTGAAACTGATCGATCCGGCGAGCGTGCCGCACTTCTTCGTGGCGCTTTACAATTACGCTTGGTTCGTCGGCTTCTTCCTGGCGTTCGTGATCTATCTTGCTCTGCGTTTAAGTAGAAAACGAGAACCGTAATTTTCGCTGACCGGCAGTGTTGCTTGCCAGCCCGTTCTCTTCACACCATATGACACCTCCATGAAAACACCCGAGCTCCCACCGTTTTCGCATCAAGCGCGTCCTTACCACGGGCCCGCCCTCGACGAAGTCTTGCGCCGGCGGAAGGAGTTTCTGAATCCCGGGATCTTTCTTTATTACAAAAAGCCGCTCATGATCGTGGAAGGGCGGGCGCAATACGTCTT
>JALYTV010000062.1 GCA_030854105.1 Verrucomicrobiota bacterium
GGCGAGCGTGTCGCCTGTTTCCACCAGCAATCCCCAGCCGGCCGGCAATTCGAAAGGGCGCCGATCGAGCGGCGCGGCGATGACGAGATAGAGAAGATTTGCGCAATGATAGCGCGAGAGTTTTTCGAATTTTGTGCAAGCGGCGAGGCGTTGTTCGAACGCGGATGAGGTGCGCCCCGCGCGCACGTAGCCGCAGTGATCGTGTCGGCTAAAATCGAAAGCATCGTAATCGGGAAAGAGATTCTCGCCGGTGCGCAGCGTCGGATAATGCACGCGGAGATTGCGCTCGATGATTTCGCGGTGCGTGGTCAGCGCGCGCAGTTGTTCGTTAGCCAGCGCGCTGTCGCAATTGTCCCGGCGCAAATCGGCGAGCGATTGTTTGCATTCGAACACCGTGCAGCGATCGCCCTCGCGATGTTCGCGGAAAACCGCGACATCCGCGCAGCCGTTTCAGGCGCGCATGCGCTTCGGTCTCGCCGCGCCGCGCTTTCAGCCCGGCACCCATTTCATCAAATCCTCCGCCCAATAAGTGATGATGAAATCGGCGCCCGCGCGTTTCAACGAAGTCATGATTTCGAGCACAGCGGCACGTTCATCGAGCAGATTTTTTTGCGCAGCGGCCTTCACCATCGCGAACTCGCCGCTGACGTGATACACCGCCGTCGGCCGGCCAAAACGTTCGCGCGCGCGCCAGAGAATATCGAGATAAGGGAGCGCCGGTTTTATCAGCACGATGTCGGCGCCTTCAGCAAGATCGAGTTCCACTTCGCGCAACGCTTCGTCGCCATTTGCCGGGTCCATTTGATAGGAACGCCGGTCACCGAATTGTGGCGGGCTTTCCGCCGCTTCGCGAAACGGTCCGTAAAACGCCGACGCGAATTTCGCGGCGTAACTGATGATGCCGGTCTGCTCATAGCCAGCGCGATCTAACGCGCTGCGCACCGCGCCGATGCGGCCATCCATCATATCGCTCGGCGCCACCATGTCGGCCCCGGCGGCGGCGTGCGAAACCGCGGTGCGCGCGATGAGTTCCACGCTCTCGTCGTTGAGCACATGGAAATGTTCGCCGTCCATGCGGGTGACGCCGCAGTGACCGTGATCCGTGTATTCGCAAAGGCAAACATCGGTGATGACGAGGAGGTCCGGAGCGCTCTGGCTAATGGCGCGAATCGCGCGCTGTACCACGCCATCTTTGGCGTAGGCGCCGCTGGCGCGTTTATCTTTTTTCTTCGGGATGCCGAAAAGAATGACGGCTTGAATGCCGGCGGCGTGCGCGCGTGCGGCGACCGCAGCGATTTCCTTGAGAGCGTGCTGTCTGACGCCGGGCATGCTGGCGATTTCGCGACCGGCGCTGAGTTTTTCGCTGACGAAAAGCGGGAGCACGAAATCATGCCGGCTCAGATTCGTCTCGCGAATGAGATTGCGCATCGCCGGAGTGCGGCGTAAACGGCGGGGACGATGAACGAGCACAGCGCGAGGCTACGCGCAGCGTTTCGCGGTCGCAAGCCGCGCCGAAGCTGATGCCGCGCTGGGATTTCTTGCTCATCGACGTGAGCAACTCGTTTACCAAGCTCGCCTTTGCCACGCGCGCGCGGGTCGGCCGCTCTGAGCGAATCCCGACGCGGGAACTGACGGCAGAGCGCGTCGGCAAATTTTTACGCAAAGGAAAACCGCGCGCGGTGGTGGCGTGCTCGGTGGTTCCAAAAAAGAATCGCGAGATCGAGCGCGCCGCGAAAGACGCGGAGATGATCTGGCTGACGCCGCGCGCGAAATTGAATGTGCGCATTGAATATCCGAGGCCGAAAACGATTGGCGCGGATCGTCTCGCGAATGCGGTGGCGGTGAGCGCGCTGTATGGGACGCCCGCGATCGTGATCGATTTCGGCACGGCGGTGACGTTCGACATCGTGTCGGCTGACGGCGCGTATGTGGGCGGCGTGATTGCGCCCGGGCTCGAGGCGATGACGAATTTTCTCTACGATCGGACGGCGTTGTTGCCGCGGATTTCGTTAAAGGAACCGCACCGTGCGCTCGGAAAAACGACGCACGCGGCGATGTTAGTCGGCGCGATCTACGGGTATCGCGGCCTAGTGCGCGAGATTTTGCGACGAATCGTAAAGGAAGAATTCGCGCGGAGAAAAGTGCACGTCGTCGCGACGGGCGGTTACGCAAAATTGATTGCGCGAGCGATGCCGGAGGTCGGCGAAGTGCGGGAGAATTTAACGCTGGAAGGTCTGCGGCTGGTCGGACGGCTCAATGCGCGGAGCGGGCCGGCTAAGAGTTGATCAGAATTGTAGTGAGTCTGAGGATTTTACCGGCGCATTTCCTGCTCTGAAGGAAATGTCTGCCGCGGTTAAAACAGCCGGCAGAATTAACTTGTCACACCTGCCCGGCGGCAGTTGTATGAGGACGAACATGAAAACCCGAAAAATAGCTGCGATTCTGGTGCTCATGCTCGGCAGCATCGCGGCGAACGATGTAGCTCCGTCGAAGGCAGAGCTGGAAACGATGTATGACCGCGCATTCAAAGCCTTTGATGGTGCGAAGTATGACGAGGCGTTGAAGGAATTGGACGCGATCGATGCGCGCAAACCCGATCTCGCGGAATCGCAAAATCTGCGCGGCGTGATTTTGATGCGGGAAGGAATTTACGACAAGGCCGAGGCGGCGTTGTCGGAGGCGCTGCGGCTGGACCCGAAGTTTTGGAATGCGCGTTTCAATCTCGCGGAGATTCCGTTTTTGAAGAAGGACTGGGCGGAAGCGCGCAAGCGTTTTCAACAATTGCTGACCGGCAATGCCGAAGAGCTGCAAGGTGAGGCGACGCAGTTGATCCAGTACAAAATTTTGCTGACCTATCTGCTGGAGAAGAACGACAGCATGGTCGATTCGATCCTGGCGAAGTTTGAGTTGTCGCCCAATACGCCGGCGGTGCATTACGCGAATGCCGCGATCGCGTTGCAGCACCAGAACATTCCCGACGCAAAAAACTGGATGTCGGTGGCGGAGAAAAATTTCTCGCCGCAACTGAACAAGCTCTTTGCCGAGTCCCTCTACGAGGTCGGCTGGTTGCAAAAGCAGGACGGTCAAGAGCGACCGGCCTTGCAGTTGCTGACGCAGGAAGAGCGCGCGACGAAAGCGAAGGCGCAGGTGCAAACGAAATTTGAGCAAGCGCAGCAGGCTTACGAGCAACGCGATTTCGCGATGGCCGGAAAACTAGCCGGGGATGCGGACACGGCGGAGCCGAATCAGCCGTCGATTCTGAACCTCCGCGGGGAGATCAGCCTCGAGCAGCAAAATTACGACGAGGCGGAATCGTTTTTCCAAAAGGCGCTCAAAGTGGACGGCAAATTCCGCGAAGCGCAGTTCAACATGGCGGACGTGCCGTTCCGGCGGAAGGAATACGCGAAGGCGCGCGATCGCTTCGAAGCGTTGCTGAAGCAGACGCCGGGCGGCGACAAGAATCAGGCGTCGCAGCTCATCAAGTTCAAGATTTTCATGACGAACTTGCTCGAGGGGAAGGATTCTCGCGCGCAAAAGATGATGGAGCAGTTCCAGTTTAGCGGCGATACGCCGGCGTTGTATTACGCGCAGGCGGCTTGGGAGTTCAAACATGGGAACACCGATAAGGCGAACGACTGGATCGCGTCGGCGCGCAAAATTTATCCGCTGGCTTCCAATTCCGCCTACGGCGCCGGCTTTTACGATCTTGGCTGGCTGAAGAATGCCGCCACGACCGCGTCGTCAGCGCCGGCCAGCGATGCTGCCGCGCAAGCAATGTCGCGCGGCGAAGGCGGCCCGGCCATTGAGCCGAGCCCGATCCCCGGCGTGGAGACTAAAGCGGAAGACACCACCTTCGCCAGCCTCGCGCAAACGGCAGCTTCTCCGGTGCCCGGGATGGAAGCGACCAGCGTCCTGCCAAATTCCCTGCCTGCGAGCGAGGCGATAGTCACGGCGACGCCGCCCGCGTCGGTAACAGCCAGCAATTTGTCGGCAGCGGGCAGCCCGGCTCGACCCGAGGATATCCCGGCGGTGCCGTCCGCCGGAAGTTCACCTGCCGTCGAGCTGGCGACGGCAAGCGCGACTCCGATCGCCGCGCCGCCAATTACCGAAGAACAGCCTGCGCCGGTCGTCGCCCAAGCCAGTGCGACACCTGGCACTCCCGCAGTAGCGGTGGCTGAAGTCACAGCAACGCCCGCTACCGTGCTTGCTCCGGCTACCGTGCGTGAGACGACAGCGCCGACCGCAGGCGAACGGCTCGATCATTTCACTGAACCGCGCACGTTGCTTTACAGCGGATTGCTCCTGGCCGGTCTTGGTGTGCTTGCTTATGCGGCGGTTCCCTCGCTTCGCCGCCGTCTCAGCGCGGCGCAAATCGGGACGCGCCCGGCGCCGGCTGCTGGCCCTGGACTGCACGCGGTGGATGAAGACGGGCCGACCTTCCGCGCGGAAAGCAGATTTACGGCTGGTCCGCGGCAGGTTTCGGTTCAACTGAAAGCGAGCGAACCTTCGATTCGACGGTCCGCCATTCCGCTCACCGGTCGTGGCGATCGATTTAATCCGGCTCCTGAACTCGAGCCGGAGGTGAACGGCGTCGAGGAACATGTTGCGGATGCTGGGGTGGGTCCTGTGTTGGAGCAGGAAGTCGCGGACATTCCGGCCGAAGCGCAACCCGCTTACTCCAACGGGCACGTCGAGCACGATCCGATTACGACAACGGGCGAACCGCAGGAGACTTTCGTTGCGAGCGAACCGATCACCGAAGAATCGACTTTCGCCGAGCCAGCGATGGCCGACGAGTTCGCCCCCGCCTACAACGCGATGGAAGCGCCGGTTGCGGACACGTGGAAAACCATTGAGGAACCGGTGAGCGCGGTCAGCGCGCCGGATGTCATACCTGAACTCGAACCCGTCGGCCAAGGACAACCGGTGCCCTATCAAACGTCCGTTTTCGCCGAGCAGGCGGAGGAAGCGCCGGTCGCAGCAGTGGAGCGGTTGCCCGTGATGGCGACAGCGGCGATCGGTGCCTTGCGCGAGAGCGCGTCGTCTAACGGCCACGAAGATTTCAAATCAGAACCAACAGAAAACCAACACATGCCAGAAACACTCCAGACCCCTACCGCTCCCGTTCTTCGCACGCCGACTGCCGGGCCTCAAACTCAGCTTGCGCACACCGCGACCGCGCCCCAAGCGGCGGCCGGGGGAATGCATACGGCTGTGCAAATCACGCTCTCTTGCGAAATCGCATCGATGCAGCTCACTTCGAGCTTCAAGATGGGTGCGCTGCAATTACGCCCGGTCTCGAAGGTCGTGACGATGCGCCTTTCGCCCTCGCAACAGCCGCAACCCGCCATGCCTCTGCAGGTGAACTTCGAAATCGGCAAGATCCAGCCCGCTCCCGGCTCGTTTGGCCAGATGCGGTTGAATCCATCCCAATTGCAGAAGCCGGCGTCGCATAACTCGCCGTCGTTCTCGATCTCGGGCCTGCAACTGGTCTCCGGCCACGACGCCGCGCCGGTGCAACTCACGCCGCAACAGCAGGGACAAGCTTCAGTTTATCTCACCGCCGCGTTCCAAATCGCAACGGTGGAATTCTCGCCCTCGTTCGACATCGCGGCCATCATCCTGAATGCGACCGGCAAGAACGTCTCGGTGCAGCTTCCTGGTTCCGGCGGCAATTCGATTGAGAACGCGCCAGTGTTCGAAATCACGAACGTGCAGCTGGGCAACAATGGCGACATCGCCATGCTCCAGCTCAATCCAGTCGGCGCGAAGCGAGTCTAAGCGATCTTCAGTTGTTCAGAAAAAAGGCCGCGCGGGTTTCTTGCGCGGCCTTTTATTTCCGCTTGAGCAGTTGCGCGCGATTCAACGCGCGTAGCGCCGGCACGACGAACTCGCCGTTCTTGCGGATGACTTTGCCGTCGAAGCGCACTTCGCCACCGCCGTAGTCTTTCCGCTGGATCGAAACCAAATCCCAATGCACCTGGCTGCGGTTCCCGTTGTCCGCCGTTTCGTAGGCTTGCCCCGGCGTGAAGTGGAATGAGCCGGCGATTTTTTCATCGAACAAAATGTCGCGCATCGGGTGCAGCACATGCGGATTGAAGCCGAGGGAAAATTCTCCGATGTAACGCGCGCCCGGGTCTGAATCGAGAATGTCGTTCAGCTTCTTCGTTTGGTTGCTCACCGCCTTCACGATCTTCCCCTTGGAGAAATCGAGCCGCACCTTGTCGAAACTCGTACCCTGATAAATCGACGGCGCGTTGAAGGTGACGAAACCCTCGACCGAATCGCGCACCGGCGCCGTGAAAACTTCGCCGTCAGGAATGTTGCGGTCCCCGCCGCACACCACCGCTGGAATTTTTTTGATGCTGAACCGCAGATCCGTTTCCGGACCGGTGAGGTGCACGCGGTCAGTTTTTTCCATCAGTTTTTGCAATGCCTGCATGCCGGTCTTGAGCCGGCGATAATCGAAGGTGCAGACTTCGAAAAAGAAATCTTCGAAGGCGGCGGTGCTCATGCCGGCCAATTGCGCCATCGACGGTGTCGGCCAGCGCAGCACGACCCATTTGGTCTGGTTCACGCGATGGTCCTGCACCGGGCGCATTTTTTTCGCGATCAATTTCATTCGCTCGACTGGCACGTCGGACATCTCGGTAATGTTCTGGCTGCCCCGGAGCGCGATGTAAGCGTCCATCTCTTTCATGCGCGCCAGTTCAAGGCGGGCGGTCAAACCGAGCTGCGTCTCATCGACGCCAAGCGCCAGCTCGCGGTTCACCGGCCCGCGCTGGATTTGCACGAACGGTGTCGCGCCACGCTTCCGCGCCGCCCGCACCAGCGCGATCGTCATTTCATCGGGCACGTCGAACGCTTCGATGAGGACTTTTTCGTCTCGTTTGAGGCTGGTGGAGTAACCGGTGAGCAGTTCAGCAAGTTTATCGAAGCGATCGTCGCGCATACGGAAAGGATTCCATCGTGAAGCGGAGTTGTAAATGCGCGCGCTAACGGCGGCGGCCGAAGCGCGCGGCGAAAGCGCCGTCGCAGCCATCGCGGAACGGCCAAGCAGATCGTGTCGTCTGTAATTCCAGTTCCGGGTGCGCCGAGAGGATTGTCCCGACGACGCCTTCGTTCTCTTCGCGCTCGAGGCTGCAAGTGCTGTAAACAATCTCGCCGCCAACGCGCAGGCTCGGCAGGGTGGCGGCGAAAATCGCGAGCTGCTCGCGCGGCATGCGTTCGAAATCACCCGGCTGCAATCGCCAGCGCACATCGACGCGGCGTCGCGCGACGCCGGTGTTTGTGCACGGGACGTCGACGAGAATTTTATCGAACAATTCCGTGGCTGGACGCGCCTCCAACCAATCGCGTTCTTCAATGCGGACGTTGCTGAGTCCGAGTCGATCGATGTTCGATTGCAGTCTGCGCAACCGCGTTTCCACGAAGTCGGTGGCAACGACCTCTGCTTCGGTGAGCGTGGCGAGATAACTCGTCTTGCCGCCGGGCGCCGCGCAGGCATCGAGCACGCGTTCGCTGTTTTTCACTCCCATGAGATCGACCGCCAACGCGGTGCTCGGGTCCTGCACGTAGCAAAGTCCTCGCTCGATGGCATCGCGCGGCAACGTCTCGCAGTGGACGAAAAGCGGGTGCGCGTCGACCGTGCGGGCGGTTGCATTCTGAGAGAGAAATTCTTCGCGTGTGATTTTTGTCGTGTGCAGGCGGACGTAAAGCGGAGCGGGCTGGTTATTCCAAAGGCAAAGAGCTTCAGTCGCATCATCGCCCCAGTGTTCGCGCCACCGCTCGATCAGGAAATCGGGATGCGATTCGCGAACGCCGAGCGTTGCTGCGCGCAGTTTTTCGGCGAGATGATCGTGCTGTCTAAGAGCGGAACGCAGGATGGCATTGACCAACGCCCGCGATCGCGGCGCAGCAAGCGCGACGGTTTCGAAGACGGCGGCGTGCGACGGCGTGGTGAGGTGAAAAAGCTGATAGAAACCGAGACGCAGGAGATCGCGCGATGCCGGATCGATGCTTCCTTCGCGAAGCTGCGCGATGAAAAAATCGAGGCGGCGCAGATGACGAATGACGCCGTAGAAAAGCTCCTGCGCGAAATGGCGATCGGCGTCGCCGAGCGGACTGTGCCGCAGGAGGCGCTGGATGATCGCGTCGGCAAACGCACGGCTCTCCCGCCATTCGCGCAGCGCCTCGAGGGCGACCGCGCGAGCACTGGACACGGACATCGTTACGCCGGCTTCACGGCGGCGCGGCCGATCGAGTGATAACGGAAGCCGAGCTTCGCCATCGTCTCCGGATCGAAGAGATTTCGTCCGTCGAAAATGATGGGCGTCGCCATTTTCTGTTTCACGATCGAAAGGTCGACATTGGCGAATTCCGGCCACTCGGTCGCGACGACAAGCGCTTCCGCGCCTTCGATTGCCGCCAGCGAGCTGTCGCAAAATTTCGCGTCCTGAAGCGATTTCATTTCCCGCGCTCGCTCCATGCCTTTGGGATCGAAAACGGAAACCTGCGCGCCTTCGCGCAACATTTCCGCGACGAGATCGATCGCGGTGGAAGAGCGAATGTCGTCGGTATCCGGCTTAAAGGTTAGCCCCCAGACGGCGATCTTTTTCTCGCGCAGCACCCACAGTGTGTCACGAATCGTTTTCAGGAAGCGTTCGCGTTGCGACGCGTTGATGCGTTGCACTTCTTTCAGGAGCGTGAACGGCACGCCGAGTTGGTCGCTGATGGTGATGAACGCGGCGATGTCTTTCGGGAAACAGGAACCGCCGTAGCCGATGCCGGCGTTGAGGAAATTGCGGCCGATGCGTTTATCCATCCCGATCCCGTCGGCTACTTTTTCGACGTCGGCGCCGCTCGCTTCGCAGATGGCGGAGACGGCGTTGATGTAGGAAATCTTGAGTGCGAGGAAGGAATTGGCGGCGTGCTTGATGAGTTCGGCACTGTTGATGTCGGTGACGAGAATCGGAGCCATGAACGGCTCGTAAACTTTCTTCATCAGGTCGACCGCGCGCTGGCTTTGCGCGCCAATGACGATGCGATCGGGGTGCATGAGATCGGCGACAGCGCAGCCTTCGCGCAGGAATTCCGGATTGCTGACGACATCGAAACTCGCGCCGTGCCGATTGTAGCGCTTGATCGACTCGGTGACTTTTTCGCCTGTCTTCACCGGCACCGTGCTCTTGTCGACGATGACGCGGTAATCTTTCAGCACGCCGGCAATTTCGCGCGCGACTTTCTCGATAAAGCTGAGGTCGACGCTGCCGTCGTCGTGGGGCGGAGTAGGGACGGCGATGAAAACGATCTGCGAATTATCGACGCCGTCCTCAATGCTGCCGGTGAAACGCAGGCGCCCGGCGGCGACATTGCGATGAATCAATTCTTCCAGGCCCGGCTCGTAGATCGGCACTTTGCCGGCGCGCAGCGCTTCGATTTTGCGCGGGTCGTTGTCGACGCAAACGACATTGTGGCCCACCTCGGCGAAACACGCGCCAGTGACCAGTCCTACATAACCAGAGCCGATAATTGCGAGATCCATAACAGTCCTTGGGCCGCCCGAAGGGCGGGAACGCTACGCCAAAACCGCACCGGTGCGATCAATTTTCACCGGCGCGATTCGGGTCGAAATTAACGTCCAACCCGAACTTCGGAAAAGCCTTCAAGGTGAAGGTAAGCAGCACGCCGTATTCCTTAACCCCGCCATTATCGCGCACCACGGCGCCGATCGAGGCGACCCAACTGGTGAGGTCGCGATAAACCGCATAACGTTGCTGCTCCAGGGTGCCGGTAGTCGCCTCGTATTGTTCTTGCGCGGAGACGCCCCAGTTATCGTCGATGCGGTAATAACCGCCGACAGTGTAGAGACTGCTGTTCTGAAAGAACGGATTATCGTTCAGGTAACGATGCCCCAGGTTGACCTGCAGGTTCGCGATCGGCTGGACATTGAGGTTGGTATTGATCTCCGTGAAGCCGTTATCGAACGCGGGAACCTGCGAGTCGATGGTGAGCGACGCCCACGGCAGCGGGTTAAAGGTGATTTTGTTGAACAGGTTCGAGTAAGGGGTGCGGTCGTACGGGTTCTTGAAATTCACGTCGACATAAGTGTCGAGCGAGAGCCAGGTGAGCGTGCTGTCGTCGCGTCGGGTCTCGAGCCGGTTGTTTACGCCGAGGCGCAGGACCGTCCAGTTATCGATGGAATCGATGGAGGTAAATTCGGGAAAATCGATCGGTCGCAGCTTGGTGGTGGGCTGGTAACGATCGAACTGAAGAATCGAAGCCGGATTGACGCTCGGATCCGAGACGTAGGAAAAATTGGCGTAGGGCTGGATGACGTGGCGCAAGCCATCGATGCCGAGGACGAGATTCTGCGCGTTTTCCCATGCTTGCGAGACTTTGAAGGAGGCTTCGACGCCACCGTTAAAAACAGTGCGCACCGTGCTGCCGCCCAAAGGAATTGGATTCGTGGTCGTAGGATCGGGTAGGATAAAACCCGGCACGAGCGGATCAGGCGTAGCCGGAAAGATCGTTTTCCCCAGATCGCGCGTCTCATCGTAATACGTCGCCCGGAAACCGGCTCGCGGCACAATGCTCAGCCAGCCGAAGTAAGTTCCGGGCATCGTGAGTTGATGGAAGCTATCGATGCGCCAGGTGCTGTAATCTTCAAAGCCGGAGCCGCTCGGGAAATTGCGCCGCAGATCAGCGACACCAGTCTCGCCTTCGTAGACGATCGGGCTGTTTAAGATCGGAGTGCGCTTAATATCCAGCACCACTTCAGGCAATCGCTCCGTCTGCTCGAAAAATTGGTTGGCTTGGAAGCGCGCGATCGCGGTGAGAGTGTAGATCGGATTCGTCTTCGTCAGCGCGAGGACATCATCCGGCTCAGGATTAATGCGGAATTCGTTCTGGTAATAATCCTGCAGCACATAGGCATCGCTCAGCTTGGTGATATCCGCGATGCCATAAATGTCGTCGGTGAAATGCGTTTGATCCTGCAGCGTCAGGCGATAACGCGAGGTGCCGATGGCGCCGCGCGGCAACGCCGTCTGGTTGAGCAGCGGATTCTGATCCTGGATGAAATAGGTGATGAGCTTGGCGGAGCTGGAATCGTTTTTTCCATAAGCGACCTCGGCTTCAAAACCGATCGCCACGCCGCGTCGCTCGCGATAATCAAGGCGCAGGCGTCCCTTGATTTTTTCGGTGATCGGGAAAGTAACCTGCGTCAGCAATGACGGTCCCCACGAACTGAGATAAGCGGGAGAAACGGTGAAGCTGAACGAGTCGTCGAGCGATTGATAAAGATAGGGCCACCAGAACACCGGTACCTTGCCGATGTAGAAGGTCACATTCTGGAAAACGACGCGGTCGTTCTCGTAGATTCGCACTTTGTGCGCCTGGAAGTGAAAGCTGGGATTCTCCGAATCTTCGGTCGTAAACGTCCCGCTTTGAAGACTGTAATGACCGTCGTTAAAGGCCTCCATCTGATTGCCGCCGATGAAGTAGGGATAGGAGTCCGTGCGCAGCGGCCCGGTTAGCATCTCCTTGGTGTCGAGGTTGTAGGTGCCGTGGTTGGAGATGGAGAGATTGCCGTCGCGGTAAATGCGAACGTTTCCGTCGGCCGTGACCACGTGCGTCGCGGAATTGTATTGCGCGGAATCCGCATAGATGTCGGTGCCGCCGATGTGAATGGCGACGTCGCCATTCGCGGTGGCGACGCCGTTTTCGTAGCGCGTCTCGCCCGTAGAAGTAATCTCGATGGGCTGGCCGGGAGCGCCGAGCTCGACCGCATAGGCCACGGTGGCGGCAAAAATGAAAAAGAAAAAGGCCGCAGCCCCCGTTCGCATGGCGCGCACGAGAGTACTGCACGAGGGAAACCTTGCAAAGGCAAAAGGGCTCAGATCGCGTCGTCTATGATCCATGCGTGGATCGCAGAAGAATTCCTCCGAGTTGCTGATTGATGCCGGCATTGACGATTCCGATGGAGTTTCCGACTGGAAACTCGGAGCCGGGGAGGGAACTGGTGCGCAAGGCCTCCGTGGCGGCCACAATTTGCCAAAGAACGGATGCGCCCACGCTGTCGCCCAAGGCTCTTTTCGGCGACCAACGTGGCGCGTGCGATGGTAAAGCCGCGTGCTCGGCGCGATCCACGAATGTGCCGTTGGCGCTGGTGATCCAGGCAGCCGCGTCGATTCTCTGCGCGAGGTTCTTCATTTTCGCTGGCAAATCCGCCCGGCGGAAATAAGTGACGCCGGCGTCAACGGCCGCAACCTCGACGTCGCCCTCGTCGCGCGTGAGCAAGACCGCGCCGGCACCTTCGCTGACAATCATGCCGCGCGCTCCCGTCGGCGCGTCGGGATTTCTCAGCAGCCGCCAACTGCGATAAGCTTCGCACACCAGCGCGTCGAGCTCCTCGGCGCCGACCAACAGCACCGCGTCGAGGTGAGACGACGCGATCAAGTCCTCCGCGAATTTCAGCGCCAGGACGCCGACGGCCCCGTCGCCGACGATCGTGTACGACGCGCCGGTGATCTCGAGCATCGCGGCGAGGTGACTCGCGGGCGCATTGAAAACCGTTTCCGGAAAAAGGAGCGGACTCGCTGCCTGCGCGCCCTGCTCGACGATCTCGCCGTAAAATTTTCCGGTATAAATCACTCCGCCGTTGGCAATGGCGAAGACCAGCGCGGTGCGCTGCGCGTCGATGGTTTTGCCGCCGAGCGCGGCCAGGCCGGCTGCTGCCGCGAAACGCGAGATGGCGGAAGCGCGTCGCAGCCGCGGATGCGGAGGAAGCTTGGGAGCAGAGCCGACGCGATGTACGAGATAGCGCGCGCCGTTTTGTTCGTTCACGAGAGCGTCGAGCGGCGCAACTTCGCCGGCGCAGAGTTTTTTCCACACGCCCGCCACTTCACCGCCCGATGGCGTGACCCAGCCCGTGCCGGCAATGCGACAGCTCATACTTTGCGCAGCACGATGCTGGCGTTCGTGCCGCCGAAGCCGAACGAATTCGAGAGCGCGTAGTCTATCATCGCGGTGCGCGCTTCGTTCGCCACGATGTTGAGCGAGAGCGCGGGATCGATCGAGCGCAAGTTGATGTTGGGCGGAAGGAAATCATGCCGCAAAGCGAGCAGAGTGATCGCGGCTTCGATCGCGCCGGCGGCGCCGAGCGAATGTCCCATCATTCCTTTGGTGGAACTCACCGGCACGTTGTCGCCGAAAATTTCCGCGATCGCTTTGCCTTCGGCGGCGTCGTTAAAAATCGTCGCCGTGCCGTGGGCGTTGATGTAGCCGATGCGGTCTGCGGTGAGGCCAGCGGAAGTGAGCGCTCGTTCCATCGCCGCGCGCGGACCCGAGCCGTCGGGATTCGGTTGCGTGAGATGGTGATTGTCGGTCGAGATGCCGTAGCCGACGAGTTCACCGAGAATTTCCGCGTCGCGGGCGCGAGCGGATTCGAATTCCTCCAAGGCGAAAAGCGCCGCGCCTTCGCCGAGCACCATGCCGCTGCGAGCGGAGTCGAACGGCCGACAACGATCCGGCGTGGCGGCTTGCAAAGAATCAAAGCCGACGAAGACGAGTTCGGAAATGGCATCGTAACCGCCGGCCAGAACGCATTGATAACGCCCTGCGCGAATGACTTCAAAGGCGTGACCGAGCGCGTTGGAGCCGGAGGCGCAGGCGTTGGCAATAATTTGCGCGGGAATTTCCCAGCCGTGACGCGCCAAGGCGTCCGCGATCTGCTTTTGCGGCGGATAGTTGGCGACCCAGCGCGGAATTTCCGCCGTCAATCGCGGCTTGAGCGCGCGGAAAAATTTCTCGCCGAAACTCATGCCGCCGCTCGTCGTGCCGACGATGGCGATCTCCGGCTGGAAGCCCGGGTCGGTTTGCCGCAACTCATCGGCAGCCCCGATGAGCATGTGCGAGACGCGATGGAGAGCGTGTCGGCTAACATTCCGCCCTTCCAGAAATGCGTCCGGAATTTGTGCCGCCGTTCGGCAACGCGTGCGCTCGGTGGAAAAGCCGCGCATGGGCGCGACGCAATCCTTCCCGGCGCGCAGCGACGCCAGCGTTTCCGGTAAATCAGCGCCGAGCGGGCTGACCATTCCAACTGCGGTAATAGCAACGCGCTTAGCGAGTTTGGATGCTATTTGCACGGCGAAAATGGCATGATGGCGGGGGCTCGCGTTTGTTGTTGCGTTTGCTTTGAAAACCACCTACTACGAGACGCAGCGAAAACGGTGGCTCGGGCAGTTGGTGAATTGTCAGTTGAGTTTATTCAGTGGCGATTTGAAATCCGATTACCGGGAACAGTGACCTGGCAGCGTTTTCCAGAATAAACTCAGATGGGAACCAAGTTATACGTTGGGAATCTTTCGTTCAATACGGCAGAGCCCGAACTGCAAGATCTCTTCGCACAGGCCGGTGCCGTGCAGGACGTCATGCTGATGCAGGATAAATTCACCGGCAAGTCCCGCGGCTTCGCGTTTGTCACCATGGCTTCGGAACAGGACGCGCAGAATGCGATCACCCAGTTCAACGGCAAAACGGTGGAAGGC
>JALYTV010000009.1 GCA_030854105.1 Verrucomicrobiota bacterium
CACACAGTGCGCGCGAACTTTGTTTGCCAGACCGGTTTAATCCAAGAGGCGCACAAAAGCATTGCCGACGGCTTGTTGCTGGCCGAGCGGCTAAACCATCCGCACAGTTTGGCCCACGCCCTACTTGGCAGCACAACGGTCTATCTTCTATCGCACGATTACGAGGCGTTGGGGCTTCAAGCGCAACGCATGCTTGAAGTAGCTGAGAAGTATAATTTCCCGCCCCATCGCGCTCACGCTCTGATTATGTCAGGCTTTAGCCGCGCCCTTGGCCAAGGCGACGCCGAGGGCCTTGCCACGATTGAGACCGAATTCCCGCGCGCCTCCGCCCTCGGTCCGTTTTTTCGCATCTACGGAGGGATCCTGGCGGAAGCACGTCTGCGATTTGGGAAAATTTCGGAAGCGCTGGAGGTTTTGGATTGGGCTCTCGGAACGGTCACGGAACCCGGCGTTGGTCTTTACGTGCCGGAACTTCATCGACTTCGAGGGATATGTTTGCTTCGGCGCGACTCATCCGGACACGGCGAGGCGATGCACTCGCTGCAAACGGCATTCGAAACTGCCCGACAACAGGGCGCGACGCTCTTTCAACTGCGCGCCGCCATGGACCTGGCCGAGGCTTCCCACGGAACTGAAGAGGAGGAAAAATTCCACCAATCTCTGGCCGATTTCTGCGGTTCTCTTCCGAAAGAATTCGACGCGCCGGAACGCGCGGCGGCAGCCTCGATCGCTTCGTAGAGCGCGGCGGGGTGATCGAGGTCGATAAAAAAAGTGACGCGCCGAGAGTCACCGGCTTACGAGGCGCGCCTAAGTAGCAGCGAGTTCGCGCATGCGAAGAAAGCCCGGTTTCAAGCGCTCGAGAAAAGCCACAAAGGCCGGCTCGTCGCGTAACGCGTCGAGATTCGGATCGCGCTCGAACCAAGGGAGATTCGGGTAGCCGTGGTCAGCAGTGTAATCGAGCCACTTCATGGCCAGCGTCGGATCCTTCAACGTCGCATAAGCGTAGGTGAAGATGAGGGTGGTGTGGTGGTAATGGCCGAAGCCCTGACCGAGCTCCACCGCTTCGGCGATTTTCTTTTCCGCGCCAGCGCGGTCGTTGTCGCGGGCGCGGAAGAACGCCTGCAGCGCGGCCAGAAGGCCGCCGTCGTCTTTGAATTGCGCCTTCGCCATCTCCAGCCGCCGACGGGCCTCGTCTTCGCGCCCAGAAAAATAAAGCGCGCAGATCAGGCAATGTTCGGAGAAGGAGCGCACTATCCCGGTAACGCTCGCTTCGATTTCGATCACCGCCTCGGCGTAGCGGCCTTGCATCATCGCGACCAGTCCCATATTGACCTTCACGCTCGGATTATCCGGATCGATCTGATCGGAGCGTTGCAATTGCTCCAAGCCCTCCTCGAGCAACCCGACATGAAAATAAACCGCTGCGAGGAACGTGCGGATGCTCGCTGAATTCGGAATCTGCGCGAGGGCGCGCTTCAGTTCGATGATCGCTTTCTCGTGCTGAAAACCGGTCGTCGGGCGCCAGAGTAATCGGGCGTGAGACAGGAGCGCGTCGGGCAGATTCGGGTTAATTTCGAGAGCCCGCTCAAGCGCGGTTTCAGCTTTGATTTCCCAATCTTTCGAGCCGCCGGTGAAGAAATAGGCCTTGACGCTGTAGGCGTCGGAAAGCTCGGCGTAGGCTTCGGCGAACTTATCGTCGAGGTGGACCGCTTTTTCGAGCAGATCAATGCGGGCGTCGATGTCGTCGCTCCCATAACGCCAGCTTTTGCCGCGCAGATAATATTTGTAGGCCTGCGGATTCACCACGCGCTCGGCAGTGAGGCGCGCTTCCTCCGCCGGCGTGAGCTTGAGCGCGATGGCATTGGCGATGGCCAGCGCGACTTCGTTCTGCAGCTGGATAATGTTGGCCACATCATAGGTGTAACTCTCGCCCCAGAGGTTGTTCTCCGTCTTTCCCTCCACCAGCTGCGCGGTGACGCGGGCACTATTGCCAGCAAGGACGACGGAGCCTTGCACGACCGCCTCGACATTGAGTTCGAACGCGATTTCGCGACAGGACTTGGTCGACTGTTTGTACTTCATCATCCGCGCCCGCGAGATAACCGTCTTGAGAGCGACGATCTGGGACAGCTTGGTCGTCAACTCATCGGTCATGCCATCGGCGAAATATTCTTTCGACGGATCGCCGGAGTAGTTATCCAGCGGCCTCACCGCGAGCGATTGAATGCCGCCCGTGCGTTCATGGGCGCGAGCCACCTTGCTCGGGATCGCAGGATTGCCGATCTCCTCGTTGTAAAGACTCACGAGCTGCACGCGGACGCCGTGTTTCACCTCGCACTCGCCGAGGTCATGCAGGAGCGGCGGCCACTGGCTCAACTGCTCAAGATCCTCGGCCACGCGCCGCGAGAGAAGGATGTGCCCGGCGTCGCCGCAATCCATCACGCGCTGCGCAATGTTCAGGCCGCTGCCGGCGAGATTGGCCCGGTCGTTGACGTCGAAGATTTTGGTCACCGGCCCGCTGTGGACACCCATGCGTAACCCGAAGTTTACGCCGTCCTTTAGAGACTGAGCGATCTCCATCGCGCAACGCACCGGCGCCTCCAGGTTCGTAAAAAAAACTAGCGCCATCCCATCGCCGGTGGGCAGCCGAAACAGCTTGTCCGCTTCCGCCGCGAGCGCGAATTGCTGCGTCTGCTTCACGGCCTGATTCAGCCGCGACGCGCAGGCAGTTTGCTCATCCACGAGCAGCTTCGAGTAGTCGACGATGTCCATGAAGAGGACATGGCCAATCTCGATCTCGACGCTTTTCTCCCCGTCGGCCGACATAGCAGCGCCAAGCTAAAACTGACGCGTGTAACTGAGAATCAACTGCCAATCGGCAATCGCGTCGAAACCCGGACCACCATGCCCTGCTCTCTCCAAGCCGACGGAGTTACTTCCATAGCGTTGGAATGCTACCGGGACCGAGACCGAGAAAGATTGCCGATCGCGAGTGAACGTGAGCGAAGGCTCGAAGGACAAACTATTCCCCGCCAGCCGAAACCCGCTGCTGTCTCCGATCACATCGTGCTTGGGGACGCCTTCGAAACGCACGCCAGCGCTCGCGGAAAGTCCGATTTTCGGCCACAGCGTCTGGGTCAAGCCCGTGCGAATCAGGAACTGGTCCGGAAGGGAGTTGTAGCGGACGGAAGCGGGGGTCCCGGGTATGTCGCCGCTGACCGCTTCGGTACTGCTCGTTTCCGCGGGAGTCACAAGATAAGCGGCGTCGAGGTAGAGGTAAGTGTTCTGGAGAAATTTTGTCTCCGGCAGTTTCGGGAAGTAAAGATTGGTGAAGGCGTGCGTTGCAACCAGGATGCCCCAGCCGCCATCGGCCGGTTGAATGGCGGGATCGACCGGGCGCTGGACGTTGCCGTTGGCGCGGTAGGATGTGTCTTTAAGGTCATCCTGACCGATCGGAATATCGACGCCCAGACCGAGGGTTACGTTGCGATCAGGCGTTTTTTCGGGATCGAAGAGGCTGAGATTGGCGGTAATCCGGGGGTTGCCCACGCCGAAAGCCCGCATGGTATGCAGAACGCCAGTAGCCGGATTGTGTTCGATTGAAGTTTCGCGGGTACCGTATTGCACCGGGATCTCGAGGGAGACGTTAAGTCGCCTGTTTACCGCGTACGTAATCGCGGTGTCTTCCGCATATACGTGAGTGTTCGCGTAGACAATAGCATGGTCGAGGGGTTCGAAGCCCAGCACATCCTGCCTCGAGTTGTAGTAACGAAAAGTCGATGAGACCGACCAATGCCCCGCAGGCAGATAGGAAGTGGAGCCGACACCCAGACCGGGCGTCACCAGATGCGAGCAGACTCACCCTTGAGCGAGCAGTCGTGGACCCGAGACGAGCAGAAATCCGGCGGCAACTACGCCAAGGCGGAATGATATTGAGAATTTCATCGTGATTAAAACACCGTTCTCTCTCTGTACAAAGCAGGCCGGGCCTAAAAGGTCCAGTCTTTTTTACACGTTGTTTTTTGAGTCGCGATTTGGAATTTCTACTGCCTGCGGCCAGCCTTGGCAATCACTTCCGATTTAGCGGAGATCTTTGCTTCGAGCACTGGAGCGTCGTCTTCGCCCCCGGTTCATCTGCTTTCGAGGATTTGCTTCGTTCGTCTCGAAGCATCCCAGCGTGACGAAGCAATTCGAGTGCTGCGAACGGCGTTCGCAACCCGCCGGCAACAAGGTGGCGACACTTTTTCAACTGCAAGCCGCCATCGATCTGGCCGAAGCAGCGCTCGCCAGCGGAGGAGCGGGAAACGTTTTGACAATAACGGGCCGATTCGGGCGCCCTTCTGGCGCCTGCTTTTGACGCGCCGGAACGCGCGAGGGCTCAGCGGGTATTTGTCATGGCGCTACTTTCATGACGCGTAGATTCGAACGCACGCACGCCATTGGGGAAGTTCGTCGCGCCAGCATGCCGGGAGGCGTGCGCTCCGAGACGCTGGGCTATTTCTTGTCTTCGTCGAGCTTCGCTTTTACGGCAGTCTCGATTTCTTCGTAGAGCTTGGGATCAGCGCGCAGCACGTCTTTCGCCGCGTCGCGGCCCTGCGCCAACTGCGCGCCTTTGTAACTAAGCCACGAGCCGCGTTTCTCGATAATCTGTTTTTCGAGCGCAACGTCGAGCAACGCGCCGGTCGAGGAAATACCCTCGTTGTACATAATGTCGAACTCCGCTTCCCTGAACGGCGGCGCGACTTTGTTCTTCACCACCTTGAGGCGGGTGCGATTGCCAGTGACGACGCCATCGGTCTGTTTGATCGCGCCGATGCGCCGGATATCACAACGCATGCTCGCGTAAAACTTGAGCGCTTTGCCGCCCGGCGTCGTTTCGGGATTGCCAAACATGACGCCGATTTTCTCGCGAATCTGATTGGTGAAAATGCAGCAGGTGCGCGCTTTCGAAATCAGCGCGGTCAGTTTGCGCAGCGCCGCACTCATCAAACGCGCTTGCGTACCGACGGTGGCATCGCCGATCTCGCCGTCGAGTTCCTGTTTCGTCACCAGCGCGGCGACAGAATCGAGCACGATGACGTCGAGCGCGTTCGAGCGCACCAGCGTCTCCACGATGCGCAACGCTTCTTCGCCCGAGCTCGGTTGCGAGACGAGCAAATCGTCGAGATTCACGCCGAGCGTTTTCGCGTACTGCGGATCGAGCGCGTGCTCCACGTCGATGAAAGCCGCGAGCCCGCCGCGCTTCTGCGCCTGCGCGATCACGGTTAGCGTGAGCGTGGTTTTGCCGGAAGATTCCGGCCCGTAAACTTCCACCACGCGACCACGCGGGAAACCGCCGACGCCGAGGGCGCGATCGATCAGGATGTTGCCGGTGGGAATCACGTCGATCTCGACGATTTGATCGTCGCCCAGGCGCATGATCGCGCCGTCTCCGTAATCCTTCGCGATCTGCTGCAGCGCGAGATCGAGATTCTTGTTGCGAGCGGCGGTGACTTTGTCGAGAGCGGGTTTTTCTTCGGTTTTCGCAGGCATAAAGTGGAAACTGTCTAGTAAAGCCGCCCGCCCTCATTGGCCATCAAAAAAGACCTTCTTTGTTTGCCGAGCGCGCTGATTATCGCTCTACTCAGAGCGTGGCACGGGTGAGCGCGGACGAAACATTCATGCGGCTGGCGCTGGCGGAAGCGAAGCGAGGCATCGGCCGAACCAGCCCAAACCCGATGGTCGGCGCGGTGCTGGTGCGGCACGGCAAGGTCGCCGCCAAAGGGTTTCATCGGCAGGCCGGCGGCGCGCACGCCGAGGTCGATTGTCTAAAAAAAATCGACGGCCCGCTCTCAGCCGACGCGATCTTATACGTTACGCTCGAGCCTTGCTCGACGCGCGGGCGCACCGCGCCGTGCGCGGATTATATTTTGCGACGCGGACTTCGTCGCGTTGTCATCGGTGCGGTCGATCCAAACCCGAAGCATCGCGGCCGCGCGATCCGCATGCTGGAGCGGGCGGGAGTGGAAGTGAAAATCGGCGTGCTCGCGGAAGAATGCACGCGACTCAACGAAGCGTTCAACAAGTGGATCGTGACGGGTTTTCCTTTCGTCATCGCCAAATGCGGCATGAGTCTCGATGGCAGACTGACGCGGCCTTCTGGTGAATCGCGCTGGCTAACATCCGCCGCCAGTCGAAAACACGCGCGAAAAATTCGCCAAACCGTGGATGCGATTCTCATTGGAGCCGAAACGCTGCGGCGGGACGATCCGCGGCTTACCGCGCCGCACCGGCGGAGCGCGCCGCCCTGGCGCGTGGTGCTGAGCCGGTCCGGAAAATTGCCGGCCAAGGCGCGCGCGTTGCGCGCGGACGATCGGGTTTTGATTTATCGAAAGGGCACGCTGCGAGCGGTGCTGGCGGATTTAGGCACACGCGAAATCGCCAGCGTCCTCATCGAAGGCGGCGGCGAAATTCTGAGTCAGGCACTCGATCAACGGTTGATCGATAAGGTGCAAATTTATCTTGCGCCGCTTTTGACCGGCGGCGACGTCATTGCGTTTGCCGGCGACGGCGCGGTTGCGACCGCGGACGCGCTGCGTTTACATCGGGTCGGCTATGAGCGAATCGCAAGTGACGTATGCGTCGTGGGATATCGCGATTCCGAATAGCGCCGGCAACTTTCCGTCCAATTTAGTGTTATATTTAGCAAGAAAGGTGGTGAAATTGTGAAAAAACTTCTCCTGATCATTGCACTTGCCGGCGGATTTATTTTCGTCGGCGCTCCGAAATCTGAGGCTGGCATTTCTGTCGGCATCGGGTTCGGCGGCCCAGTGGGTTACGGATACTACCCGTACGGTGCGCCGTATTACGCCGCGTATCCGGCCTATTATCCGTACGGATATTACCGCGGTTATTACGGCGGGCCGCACTACCGCGTCGGCTATCGTCCCTATTACTGGCGGCACGGCCGCCGGATTTACCACGCTCGCCGCTGGCGGTAGAGCAATCGTTGCCGGCGACGGTTCGAGCCCGCGCCGGCGGCGCTTCGATGCTTAGAGAACAGCGGCGTCGTCGCTGTCGTCATCGCGACTCGACAACACGTCGAGGTCAGATTCCAAATCAGCGTCGTGAGAAAACTCGACCGCCTGGCGATGGCTGCGCTGGCGCATCTCCCAGCCCGTCACGCCAAAGGTCGTGATGAGGACCGCGGCGAGGGCGCAAGCCACCGGCACCGCGTGCCGGAAACGGAAAAAGCCGGCGACGGCGGAACGCGAGTCCCCGCCTTCGCGCAGTGCTCGCACCACATTGCGCGCGAAAAAAAGCGACGGCTCCGGATTTTTCACCCGGCCCATCACGGCCCACAGGGAAGGATCGTCTTCGCGATTCATGGCAACGATTTAACTGCCAGCAGCAGCGAAAGTTTCGCGCGATTTTTAAACTTCCGCCGCGTCGAGGAAGCCCTGCAATTGCCGGATGCGCGTGGGATGCCGCATTTTGCGCAGTGCTTTCGCTTCGATCTGGCGAATGCGCTCGCGCGTGACGCGGAACTGGCGGCCGACTTCCTCTAGCGTGCGGCTGTAGCCGTCGACGAGACCGAAACGTTGCTCGAGCACCTGCCGCTCGCGCTCGGTCAAGGTCTCGAGCACATCTTTAATCTTCTCTTTCAAGAGCGCGACGGCCGTCATATCGCTCGGGTTTTCCGCGCCTTTGTCTTCAATAAAGTCGCCGAAATTCGTCTCTTCGCTTTCGCCCACCGGGGATTGCAGCGAGATGGGCTGCTGCGCCATTTTTAACACCGCGCGCACCCGATCGACCGGCAGCAGGATTTCCTCCGCCACTTCTTCCGGCGAAGGCTCGCGCCCGTACTCCTGCACGAGCTGCTTCTGCACGCGCATGAGCTTGTTGATCGTCTCGATCATGTGCACCGGAATTCGAATAGTGCGCGCCTGATCCGCGATCGATCGCGTAATGGCCTGCCGAATCCACCACGTGGCGTAGGTGGAGAACTTGTAGCCGCGCCGATACTCGAATTTTTCCACCGCTTTCATCAGGCCCATGTTCCCTTCCTGAATCAGATCGAGAAATGAGAGACCGCGATTGGTGTATTTTTTTGCGATCGAAATCACCAGCCGCAGGTTCGCCTCCACCATTTCGGTTTTCGCGCGCAGCGCCTTCCGCAGCCACGCCTTCAGCCGTTGGTATTGCTCGGTGTATTCCTCCGCGGACATCCAGGATTCGCGATCGAGCTCGACCAGTTTCACGGCCGCAGGCGATTTCGCGCGCGCTTTGCCCTTCCCCTCCACCTTCCATTTGGTCACGGCGACAAAATGTTCGTCGGCGAGATTCACGAACTCTTCCATCACCTTCTGCTTAAAATAGAAGCGCGGATAAAGGCGCTGCAGGGAAGTGACCGAGCGCTGAAACACTTTCTTGCGCGCAGCCACCGTACGCGGCGAAGCCTGGCTCATTTGCGTATAATGGCCCGCGATGGTGCCACTCATTTTCTCAACTTTTTTGCACAGCCGCGGCAAAAGCTTCATATAGAGTTCGCGGCTCTCGATTTTTTTGTCGAGAATGACGCGATCGAAGCGTTCGCGGCCTTCGCTCAATTTCTGCGCTAAATCCAAATGCGCGCGCGCGGTGAAGCCGAAGGAATTGATCAACTCCTGCACACAGGTTTCCGCCTCCTCGATGCGCTTGGAGATTTCCACTTCCTGCTCCCGCGTCAGCAACGGGACCTGGCCCATCTGCTTGAGATACATCCGCACCGGGTCATCGAGGATGTCGAACTTCGTCTCCGGCTTTTCCTCTTCTTCTTCCTCTTCGCTGTCTTTCTTTCCGTCCTTGTAGCGGTCGACCTCGGAAGCTTCGATGACGTCGATCTCCATCCGGCGCAATTGGACGAGAATCGTATCCAGCTCGTCCGCATCGGTCACCCCTTCCGGAATCGCCTCGTTCAGATCGTCGAAGGTGAGATAGCCTTGCTCCTTCGCCAGCTTCGTCAGCTCGCGAATGCGCGCCTGCACATCGTCGGCGCTGGATTTCGCCGGAAGCTTCGGCGATTTGCTTTTAGCCGACCCGATCTTCTTGTTCTTTTTACGCGGGGGTGAGACTGGCCTGGCTTTGGCCTTCTTCGGGGAGGAGGAGCGCTGCGATCGGCGGGCCTTGAGCGAGACCTTTTTTTTAGGGCGCGGCCGGCGCGGGGCGCGAACGTTACGTTTAACCTTTTTCGCCACGATAAATTTGGATTGTGCTCACTCGCGTTCGCCGGATGAAAAACGTCCTAATGCCTCGGCGCGCGGACCGGCGAAAACCGTGGAAATTCGGCGAGCTGCCTTCGCAGGTCAACAATTTGTTTCTGCAGAACTACCTCTTCGCCCGTGCTTCCGCTGGAACCGAGCAGACCAGCGAGGCGGGTTTCTGCGATTTCTAGATCGCGCTCGAGGATCGCTTTGCGCATCCCGAACCACCATTCCTTCGCCACCATGATCGGGTCGGCTGGCATCCGCAGCATGAGCCAGGCGGAGACGAGCGCCTCGTCGGCCGAAGCGAGCGACGACAAATAGCGATTGAGCGAGGCCGGATCCGACGGGCGAATGTCCGCGCGCAAAACCTTCTCCAGCATTTCCGCGCCGGGAATCTGCTGCGCCAGCTCCGCCGCGCGCTCCTCCAGCAGGAAGGAACGGGCCGCGTCATCGCGCAACGCGAGCAGACAAAGCATGGCGACTTCGTGCGATGGCGCGACAGACGGCGCGTTCACCGGTCGCACGTCCGCCGCCCGCTGCCGCTCGCCGCCTTCTTTCGTCATCATTTTCTCGAAATCGCCAGCGCGCACTCCCAGTCGCGCCGCGACCTTGTTCACCACTTCCCCGCGCGCGATCGCACCGCGCACGTGGCTCGCCGTCGCCGCCAGCTCCCGCGCGACCTGGAGCTTCGCCCCGAGCGAATTCAGATCGGACGTGGCCGATTTTTTCTCGATCCAGTAATCGAAAAAATCGGGCGCGGCCGCGATCAACGCCTCGAATTTTTCGCGCCCGAATTTGCGCACGAACGAATCCGGATCTTCGCCTGCGGGCATTTCGGCCACGCGCACCAGCAATTCATTTTGCAGCAACGCCTCCAGCGAACGTTCCGCCGCTTTCTGCCCCGCCGCATCGGCATCGAAACAGAGCACGACTTCGCTCACAAACCGTTTCAGCACGCGCGCCTGGTGCTCGGTAAACGCCGTTCCCTGCGGCGCGACCACATTGGTCACGCCCGCTTCGAAGAGCGTGATCAAATCCAACTGACCCTCGCAAATAATCGCGCTATTGGCGTCGATGAGGGCGCGCTTGCTGCGATGCAATCCGAAAAGGACCGAGCCTTTGCGGAAGAGCGGCGTCTCCGGCGAGTTCAAGTATTTCGCCGCCGTCGCATCGGCTTGCAGCGACCGGCCCGAGAACGCGATCACTTCGCCGATGTCGTTTTGAATTGGGAACATCAGGCGATCGCGAAATCGATCGTAGAATTCGCCGCTTGTTCGCGTTTCGTCCTTTAATTTAACCAGCCCGCTCTGCTGAAGAATCGGCGCCCGATAGCCCGCTTCCCTCGCCCAATGACAAAACGCGTCCCAACTATCCGGCGCGTAACCGAGCTTCCACGCGATGGCCGTCTCGCGCGTGAGTCCGCGGCTCTTCAGATATTTGCGCGCCGCTTCGCCGAGCTCACGCTTGAGCAGATTATCATGAAACCATTCCGCCGCTTCCGCGTGCAACTTCAGCAGCGTACGCCGCGCTTCGTGCTGGCGCGATTCATCTTCGCTCGGCCGTTCCTCGATCACGCGAATGCCAGCGCGATCCGCCAGTTTCTTCACTGCCGCGGGAAATTCGATGTGCTCGTATTCCATGACGAAGCGAAAGACGGAGCCGCCCGTGCCGCACCCGAAGCAATGGAAAGTCTGTCGCGCCGGATTCACATGGAACGACGGCGTTTTCTCCTGATGAAATGGGCAGAGCGCGCGAAAATTTGCGCCCGCGCGTTTGAGCGGAAAATACGCGCCGATCACCTCCACGATGTCGTTCGCGGCTGCGACCTGCTCGATTGTCTCGGACGGAATGGCCATCTTTTTGCTCGTGTGCGGGATTGCGCGTGGCAAGTTTACTCCGTGCGGAGTCGCTTCCAAATCCTTCCCGCTGTCGTGCTGAGCGCGCTCTTAGCCCGCGCGCTCATCCCTGCCGTTAGCGCGCGCGAGCGGATCGCGAAAGGCGACGTCGTCGTCATTCCCGTGCGCGGCGAGATCGGCCCGTCGCTCTATTTATTTCTGCGGCGCGGCATCAAACTCGCCGAAGCGAACAGCGCGAGCGCGATCATCTTGCAACTTGATACCTACGGCGGCCGCCTCGATTCCGCGGAAAATATCGCGCAGGCACTCGTGCGCACCGATGTTCCGACTTACACCTTTGTCGACGCCAATGCTGGTTCTGCCGGCGCCATGATCGCGCTGGCTACGAAACATATCTACATGGCGCCGGTCAGCGCGATTGGCGCCGCCGCGCCGATTCTTTCGAATGGCGAAGATCTTCCCGCCACCGCGCGCGACAAGACGGTCTCGTATTTTTCCGCGCTCGTCCGCGGCATGGCCACGCGCAACGGCCACAACCCGGACATCGGCGAAGCGTTCATCAACAAAGACAAGGAAGTAAAAATCGGCGATCGCATGCTGCATGCGAAAGGCAGCCTGCTCACGTTGAGCGCGCAGGAAGCGACGGAAAACATCAACGGCAAACCCGTACTCGCGGACGGCATCGCGCAATCGATCGATGAGCTCGCGCAGAAAGCGAATCTGCGCGGCCACGTGGTCACAATCGCACCGACCGGCTTCGAGCATCTCGCCTTCTGGCTCACGTCGCTGGCGCCGCTGCTCCTGCTCGGCGGCATCGTCCTCGCTTATCTCGAATTCAAATTGCCGGGCGTGACTTTGCCCGGCGTGCTCGCCGCCATTTGCTTCGCGCTCTTTTTCGTCGGCCATTACCTCGCCGGTCTTGCCGGGTGGGAAGCGGTTATTCTTTTCGCGTTCGGCCTCGCGCTGGTGTTGGTGGAAGTTTTATTCTTCGGACATTCCACCATCGTTTTCGGCGTCGTCGGTGCGCTCATGATGATCGCGTCGCTGCTATGGGCGATGGTCGATCATTACCCCGACGGCCCGCTGCTGCCCACGACACAACAATTGCAACGACCGCTGCTCAATCTCTCGTTCGCGGTGGTGGTTTCGATTTTCGTCATCGTCTGGCTCAGCCATTATCTGCCGCGCACCAGTTTCTATCGGCGCTTTGCTTTGCTGACGGCGACGCCGGCGGGACCGTCGTTCGATAGCGGCGGACGCGAATTCGCCATGCGCGCGGCGCTGGCGGCGGGGACGCGCGGACTCGCGGTCACGCCGCTGCGGCCGAGCGGGAAGGCGGCGTTTGAGCGCGACGTCATCGACGTCGTCACGGCCGGCGAATTCGTGCCGCCGCACACGCCGGTCGTCGTCTCGCAAGTCGACGGCATGCGCGTGGTCGTGCGCGCCGCGTCCTGATTTTTCGTCAGCCGCCGGCGACGACGCGCAGAAACTCCAGGCGATCGCCTTCCACGAGCACGCGCTCCCATTCGCGCCGATGCAAGGCCACGCCGTTGTGCTCGATCAGCACCGTCGCCGGCACGAGTTCCAGTTGCGCGACGAGGGCCGACACCGTGGTCCCATCCGGCGTCTCGCGCCTTTCGCCGTTAACCAGCACGCTCATCGCGGCAGCAACGCTTCGTCCCAATCTTTCCACACCGGTTCGAGGCCAAACTCGCGCAGCGCCTGCGCGACTTCCGTCGCCGAACGTGTGTCGTCGATTTGAAATTGGCCCGTCGCATTTTCGTCCGCGGGCAACGGAACTTCCGGCGGCACGATGCGGCCGCGCACGGTTCGATGAATTTTTGCGCGCCCCTGCCCGGTGTAACCGCCGGGCTCGGTGTGGCTGCCCGCGCTCATCATGGTGACGCCGACTTGGGCCAGCGCGTTGCGCAACGCACTCGACTCGCGCGTGCTCAACGTGATCCCGATCTGCGGAAAGGTCACGCGAAACGCGCAGACCAATTGAATCAGCTCGCGATCGGACAGCGGATGCAGCGCGCGGAATTCGCCCGCGGCAGGACGCAGGCGGGGCAGGCTAATGTTGAGGGACGCTTTCCAGCATTTTTTGAGCAAATATTCCGTGTGCGCGGCGAGAGCGAGCGCATCGGGTCGCCACGGCGCGAGACCGAAGAGCGCGCCGATGCCGAGGCGCGTGAAGCCGGCGGCGTAAGCGCGCTCGGGGCAGGCGAGGCGCCAATCAAAATTCTGCTTCGGCCCCGCGCGATGCATCGAATCATAGACAGCACGATCATAGGTCTCCTGATAAACGATCAGGCCTTCGGCGCCGGCATCGACGATCGGCAGGTAGTCTTCCGTTTCCATGGGGGCGACTTCGATGGCGATGGAGGAAAACATCGGCCGCAAAGCGCGCACGCAATTTCCCAGGTAACCGTTGCTGACAAATTTCGGATGCTCGCCCGCGACGAGCAGGAGATTGCGAAATCCTTGCGCCGCCAAATGCTGCGCTTCCGCGAGGACTTCGTCGACATCGAGCGTCACGCGCAGGATCGGATTCTCGCGCGAGAAACCGCAATAGGCGCAGCTATTGATGCATTCGTTGGAAAGATAAAGCGGCGCGAACAACCGCATGGTGCGGCCGAAATGCTGGCGGGTGAGATTCGTCGCGCGCGCTGCCAGCGCTGCGAGATCGACGTTGGCCGACAGCAAGCTCTCGAACTTCGCGAGGCTCGCGCTCCGGCGCATCGGCAATTCCTGCAATGTGCTCACAAACGACACGCTCTAATTTCAGGGCAACAGGTCGCAGCGCAAACGGCGCGCCGCGCGACCATGAGCGCGCTGTCTATTTCAGCTCGTCACCGGTGTTCGCGTTCGTCACGACGAATTTCTCGTGATGAAAAGTGGGATCGCCGCGGAAGAGGAGCCGGCCGGCGTAACGCCGCTCGAGCTCGATGAGCAGCTCCTCGTCTTCTTCTTTCAAACGCTTGAGCACATCGGGATTCAGAATGACGCGGAACTCGTGCACGCTGTCCTGATATTTGCGCATCACGGTGTTGAGCATGCGATGCAGCTCCACGCTCGTCGTCATCGAAGTTTTTACGACGCCGCGTCCCTGGCAATACGGGCAGTTCTCGTAGATCGAGTCGCTCAAGCTTTCCTGCGCGCGCTGCCGCGTCATCTCCATGAGGCCGAGCGCGGAAATCGGGAGCACGTGCGTCTTCGCCTTATCGCGCTTCAGGCGCTCTTTCATCAGCTGCAAAACGGCCTGCTGATCGCGCCGGCTCTTCATGTCGATGAAGTCGCCAATGATGAGGCCGCCGACGTTGCGCAAACGCAGCTGGCGCGCGATCTCATCCGCCGCTTCGATGTTCGTTTGCAGAATTGTTTTCTCGACGTCGCGCGCGCCTTTGTTGCGACCCGTGTTTACGTCGATGGCGACGAGCGCTTCGGTCTCGTCGATCACAATGTAGCCGCCGCACTTTAGCCAGACCTGGCGATGGAACGCGTCGTCCACCTGTTTCTGCACCCCAAGCGCTTCGAAGATTGGCGTCGCGCCATCGTAATAGTGCAGGCGATTGCGCGAGCGCCGCGAGATGTCGCCGATCAATTCCGCCATGCGATCGATGGCAGGTTTGTCGTCGCAAATGACTTCGTCGATTTCGTCGGTCAGGAAATCGCGCACGGTCCGATCGATTAAATCCGGCTCTTCGAAGACGCGATTCGGCGCGGGCTTGGTGCGGATCGCTTCCTCCACCTTCGCCCATTGTTCGACGAGAAAATGCAGGTCGCGCACGAAATAGCGCGCACGCTGTCCGTCGCCGACGGTGCGGATGATGATGCCGATGCCATCCGGAATTTCGAGCTCACGCAAAATTTTTCGCAAACGCTCGCGTTCCTTCGGGTCTTCGATTTTGCGCGAAATGCCGCTGCGATCGCTAAACGGCATGAAGACGAGATAGCGGCCGGCGAAACTGAGATTCGTCGTCACGCGCGGGCCCTTCGTGCCGATCGGCCCTTTCGTCACCTGCACGATCACTTCGGAGCCGACGGGATAAATGCTCGGGATGTCTTTGGCGGTGATGCGCTTTTTTTGGCCGCGCTTGTTCGGGCGATCGATTTCTTCAATGCCGCTGTCGAGCGCGGCCGGAATCGCGTCCCAAAAATGCAGGAACGCATTTTTCTCGAACCCGATGTCGACGAACATCGCCTTCAGGCCCATCTCGATGTTCTTGACCCGGCCTTTGTAGACCGAGCCGGTGATATTGCGGGAACTGTTCCGCTCGACGCTATACTCTTCGAGCCGTCCGTTCTCGAGCAGCGCCACGCGCCGCTCCAGTTTTTCCACGCTGACGACAAGCTTGTTGCCCGTCTTGCGTTGCACTCCCAAAATCTTGCGAATTTTTTCTATCATAAAAAATGGATGGAACGGCCGTGGTCGCTGCTTGACCCGGCGATGGAAAATTAGACAGCGCGCTCACCGGTTAGTTATTGCGTGGGCGACGCACCGGCGTCGGTTGAGGGGGAGGATTGCGCCGACCGAAGAGACGCTGGAAGAATCCCGGCTGGCGTTGCTCGGGCGCCGGCGTGGCGACCGGGCGCGCGACGCGTACGGCCTTGCGCGCGGAAACTTTACCTCGGGTATCGGCATCCGGCTCGACATCCGGCGCGCTGTCGGACGAAGCCATCTGGGTATCGCCCGATGATTGAGTGCCGTCGAGGTTCTCGTCGTCGCCACCGTTATTAGAAACAGGTTGCGCATCTTTGAAGGTGATATCGGGAATCATCTGGAACGGATTCGCTTTGTGCGCAGGGGCGAGCCACGCCAGCTGCGGCTCGTACGTCCCCTGATCCATGGCCAGGGTGCGCTCGATGATACGGGTGGCAATGGGCGCCGCGACCGATCCGCCATGCTCGCCGCCTTGCACCATGACCGCCACTACATATTTGGGCGCGTTGAAGGGCACGAAGCAGGCGAACCAGGCGATGGTATCCTTCTTGCCGTTGGTGGTCGCCTGCGCCGTCCCGGTTTTACCCGCGACTTCCACGCCCTTGATGCGCGCGCGACCGCCAGTGCCGCCGTCCTCGTTGACTACCTTCCACAGGCCTCTGCGCGCGAGGTCGATCTGCTGCGGAGTAAAGTCCTGCCGTAAATCCGCCCGGACGCGCGGGCCTGGCGCGGCCGGTTTTCCCTCGGGATCGAACGCCGGGCTGCCGTCCTGATTGAGCACCTTATCGACCAGCCGCGGGAAGTACGATACCCCGCCATTCGCGACGGTCGCGTAAACCATGGCCAGCTGCAGCGGCGTAACCAGGTCGTAACCCTGTCCGATGGAGACATTCGCGGTGTAAGCCTGCGACCATTTCTCGCGTGGACTGTGAATCGCCATCCATTCCGGTCCCGGCAAAACGCCGGGCTGTTCGCCGCTGAGATGCACGCCTGATTCCTTGCCCAGCCCGAGCGCGTCGCCTGTCTTATCGATCGCGTCGATGCCCGCGGCGTTGCCGAACTGGTAGAAGAACGAATTGCACGAGACCTTGATCGCGTCGGCTAATCCGAGGACGCCGTGACTGCCGCCTTTCTCCGCAATCCAGCAATGGAAGAAATGGTCGCCGTAGGTAACGCCGCCGCCGCAATTAAAACGCGCGTTCGCCAGCTTCCGCCGCAAACCCGCCAACGCGGTCACGAGTTTAAACGTCGATCCCGGCGGAAAAGCGCTGATGGCGCGATTGATCAACGGCTTGGCTTCGTCTTTTTGCAGCGCCGCCCAATCCTTCGCCTTGATCGCAGGCACGAAAGTATTCGGATCGAACGACGGCACCGAGGCCATGGCGAGAATGTTGCCATTGTTCGGATCGATCACGACGGCCGCGGCGCGACCGGCGGAACGCAACGCTTCCTCCGTGATCGCCTGAATGCGCGCGTCGATCGTGAGGTAAACATTCGCGCCCTGCTGCGCCGGCTCTTCGCGCACCACGCCATCGATCAGGCCCTTGGCATTGCGCCGGAGATACTTCACGCCCGGTTTGCCGCGCAGATATTGATCGTAAATTTTCTCGACGTTCGATTTCCCCTCCACGTCGCTTTGATAAAAGGTGAACTTGCGCGCCTCCTCCTTGTTCGTGTCGTCGGGCGCACCGACGTAACCGAGGATATGCGCGGCAAATGCGCCGTAGACATAGGAGCGTACCGGCTTGATCGCGATATCTACGCCGGGCAATCCCACATCGTGCTCGGAAAACTTCGCCATGGTGGGGAAGTCGATGTCCTTGATGTACGTGAACGGGACTTCGGTGTTGGTGCGATAATGCTTCTGCAACTGGTTCGAATTGTAGTCGCGCGCCAAATCCAGATCATTGAGGCGCGGCACGATCCCGTCGTTTACGATGCGGACGATATCCGGCTCCTTGAGATTTTTAGGCATGCCACTGATAACTCCGCGATAGGTCGTCGTGGGCGGCGTGCCGTAGCGCTGTCGATAGCCCTTCACCATGTCGGGCAGGTAGAAATCGACTTCGTAGCTGGCGCGGTTCTGCACGAGCGTGACGCCGTTGCGATCGCGAATTTCTCCGCGAATCGAAGGCACGCGCACCGTTGCTTCCGAACTGGTGCGAATGCGACTCGTCCACTCGGCGCCATGCGCGACTTGCAGCCACCAGAGACGAATGACCAGGCCGCCGACACTGAGCAGCATGAGCAAGCCGAGAACTTGAATGCGCAGACGCGGATTCAGACGACGACGATTCATAGGCGCACCTCCGACGACGACAGATACGGAAAGCGCGTCGCGCGCGCCAGCCAGTGTAACGACCAGAACACGAGCGGCGCCATGAGCAGCGCGAGCAAACCCGAGCCGCCGATTTGCCACCAGACTTCACGCGAGAACACGATCGAACCGCGCCGGAAACTAAGCATGAGATATTGTGCCAGCAGCAAAGCGGAGGTGAAGAGACCGCTCATAATGCAATGCACCTCCCAGCGACCGCGCACGAAAAGCGGCCTTAGTCCATGCATGATTCCAGCGAGCACTGCGTAGAGCAATATCGAGGATCCGAGCGAGATTTCAACATGCGTGCCGTTCACCTGCACGTTCAGCGCGTCGAGCAGGAAGCCCGCCCAGAAAGCCAGCGCCAGCATGAGCGGAAAAGGCAACGCCATTGCTCCAAAAAACACGATCACCGGCGCGATATAAACGCGTGCGTCAAACATCCAGTCGAGGGGCGGAATGAAAAATTCCGTGACCTGAGCGAAGAAGACGAGCACGAGGAGCAGGACGAAAAAAATCATTTCTTGGTGGCCGTCACGACGAAGACGTCTTCGAGTTTCGCGAGATCGACTGCGGGCGTGAGTTCTGCCTGGCCGTCGAGAGCGCGCACGTGAAAATCCTTCACCGTGCCGATGAAAAGGCCGCTTGGGAAAACGCCGCCCACGCCCGAGGTAAAGGCTTTTTGGCCCGGCTTCAGGTTTGCCTGCTTCGAAAGAAAGTTCAGATCCAATAAGGGTGCGAGCGAGCCGGCTACGCGTTGACCGGTCACGATCCCCTGCTCGCGCGACCCCTCGACAGAACAAGCGACGCGACAATTCTCATCCGAAACAAGCAGCACGATGGTGACGTTGTCGCCCACCGTCGTCGTCTTCCCGACCAGGCCTTCGTCCGTCACCACCGGCATGTCCGTTTGAATGCCGTCGCCTTTGCCGCGATTGATCGTGACGGTGCGCCACCACGTCGACGAATCGCGCGCCACCACTTCCGCCGGCACGAGTTTGAACGTTGCGCGTTCGCGATAGGCCAGCGCGTGGCGTAGACGATTGACTTCGTGCTCGACGTCGCGCAGCGCCTGGTTGGTCGCTTTCAACGAGCGATTTTCCACGCGCAGACTCGCGTTCTCGTGTTCCAATTGCTCGAGCGATTGCAGGCCCGTCCGCATGGAAGTGATCTGCTTCTCAAGGCCTGATCCGGTCGTCAGAAAAGGCGCGATGAGCGAGTAGACGCCGGCCTGCAATTTGCGCGTACTTTCCGCGCCAAAGCTCAGGAAATAACCGAGCACAGCGACGAAAATAAGCAGCGCGGCGATGCTGGTGCGACTCATGGGAATTGCCAACGGCCCAGAGCCACTGCCCGATTGCAGGAATGAGCGATGGCCGATCTTAACGGAGCCGGCTGGCCCAGTCCAAAATCCGCACTCCCCAATCGGCAATGGCTAGCGCCACTGCCGCTCGTTGGAGGCAACTTGACGCAAAAATTTAAGTTCATTGAGGCATTTGCCTGTTCCTTCCGCCACCGCGCTCAACGGATCTTCCGCGACATGGACAGGCAAACCAGTCTCCTCGCTCAAAAGTTTATCGAAGCCCCGCAGCAACGCGCCGCCCCCGGCCAACACCAATCCGCGATCCACCAAATCGGCCGATAACTCCGGCGGACAACGCTCGAGCGTAATGCGCACGGAATCGACGATGGTGGAAATGGGTTCGAGCAACGCTTCGCGCACTTCCTGCGAAGTGATCATCAGCGTTTTCGGCAAACCGGCCACGAGATCGCGCCCCTTCACCTCGACACTGGTTTCTTTGTCGCTCGGATAGGCGGAGCCGATTTTGATTTTGATCTCTTCCGCCGTGCGCTCGCCGATCATCAAATTGTAGGCGCGCTTCATGTATTGCACGATCGCTTCATCCAGCTCGTCGCCGGCCACGCGCACGCTACGGCTAAAAACAATGCCAGACAGCGAGATCAGCGCCACTTCCGTCGTGCCACCACCGATGTCGATGATCATGTTGCCCGCCGGATCCTGCACCGGCAAACCGACGCCGATCGCCGCCGCCATCGGTTCTTCGATGAGATAAACTTCGCGTGCGCCGGCATGCTGCGCAGATTCGCGCACGGCACGCTTTTCCACTTCGGTAATTCCGGAGGGAACGGCGATGACCACGCGCGGACGCACCCGCATTCTGCGACCATGCACTTTCTGGATGAAATGCCGCAGCATCGCTTCCGTCACTTCGAAGTCCGCAATGACGCCGTCTTTCAATGGACGCACCGCCACGATATTCGCCGGCGTGCGGCCCAGCATGCGTTTCGCTTCGTCGCCCACCGCGAGCACTTTGTTCGTGCCCGCCTGCACCGCGACGACCGAGGGCTCGCGCAAAACAATGCCCTGGTCTTTTACGTAGACGAGCGTGTTCGCCGTGCCGAGGTCGATGCCAATGTCACTCGAGAGCCAGCCAAAAAATCCTTCAAGCATTTAAGAGTTTAGAAATTTAGAAATTTTACCGCGTGCAAAATTTACGGCAGTAGAACGCGCTCCCCAAAAAAAACATTCGCACCGTCACTCACGGCGAGCGATTTCACCGCCCGAAATCGCAGTTATCTTGGGACGGAGTGTCCCTGCGTCAAGGAAAACTCTGAGAGGAAGATAAATGCGCTTCTCGGGTTCGCCATTGCGTGGTCGCGGCGGTTTGTTAAAGCTAGCCACAGCCTTCCCGATCTCATGTCGGATTCCATCCTCGTCGCTCCCTCCATTCTTGCCGCCGACTTCGCGCATCTCGCCGACGAAATCGAGCGCGTGGAAAACGCCGGCGCCGCTTGGATTCACTGCGACATCATGGATGGACATTTCGTCGACAACATCTCATTCGGTCCGGCAGTGGTGAAATCCGTGCGTGCGCTGACGGCGTTGCCACTCGATGTGCATCTCATGATCGAGCACGCGGATCATTATGTACCTCGCTTTGTCGAGGCCGGCGCGAACTCGATCACCGTGCACGTAGAAGCGGAAGCGAAACACGACATCGCGCAAACGCTCGCGCAAATTCGCGCCGCACATTGTCGCGCCGGACTCACCCTCAATCCCGCGACGCCGTTCGCCGCGCTCGAACCTTTTTTAGCCGACGTCGATCTCCTGCTCATCATGACCGTGCATCCCGGTTTCGGCGGCCAATCCTTTCGCGAGGATCAGCTCGAAAAAATTCGACGCGCGCGCGCCTGGAAGGAAAAGCGGAACGCGTCGTTTCGCATCGAAGTCGACGGCGGCATTAATCCACAGACAGCGCGCTCATGCGTGGAGGCGGGCGCGGAAGTGCTCGTGGCGGGCACGTCTATTTTCAAAGCGCCCGATTACGCGACCGCCATCCGCGAACTCAAGGGTCGTTAGCCCGCGCCTCTCATCATGCACGGACTCATTCGCGATATCACTTTTAGCATCGTCGCCGCCTGGCTGCTCGGCCTCGTTGCGCAGAAATTTCGCCAGCCCATCCTGCTCGCTTATCTCGTCGCCGGCTTCGCGCTCGGGCCGGCCGGCTCCGGCATGATCGAGTCGGCTGAGAACATCTCCGCCATTTCCGAACTCGGCCTCATTTTTCTCCTTTTCATGATCGGGCTCGAGATCGATCTGAAAAAAATCGCGAGCGCGGGGCGCTCGATCACGCTGACGGCGCTGGTGCAAATTTGCGTTGGCGCCATCCTCGGCGTGCTTTTTTTCCGCCTTTGCGGATTCGGACTGCGCAGCGGCGCGTGGGATGCGCTCTATCTCGGCATCGGCGCCGCCCTGAGCAGCACCGTCATTATCGTGAAGGTGCTCTACGAAAAGCAGGAGCTCGATACCTTGACTGGCCGCATCACGCTCGGCGTGCTCGTGCTGCAGGATTTGGCGGCGATTCTTTTCCTCGCGGTGCAGCCGAACCTGGAAAATCTCGCGCCGAGCATTCTGCTGTTGTCCTTCGTGCGCGTTGTCCTGCTCGTGGCGGCGGCACTCGTCGTCAGTCGCTACGCGTTGCCCGCAATTTTTCGCCGCGTCGCGCGCTCGCCCGAGCTGGTGCAGGTCGGCGCGCTGGCGTGGTGTTTTCTAGTCGGCGAATTGGGCGAGCGCCTGCATCTCTCCCGCGAAATGGGCGCGCTCATCGCCGGCGTCGCGCTCTCCACCTTCCCTTACGCACTCGATGTCACCGCGAAGGTCACCAGCCTGCGCGATTTCTTCGTCACCCTCTTTTTCGTGGGTCTCGGCATGCAAATTCCGCGTCCGACACCGCTGCTGATTGGCTGGGCGCTGGTCTTCGCCGTGTTCGTGACGGTCAGCCGCTTCGTCACCACGTTCACTCCGCTTTATCTGATGCGGCAGGGATTGCGCACCAGTCTCGTGCCCGCGATCAACCTCGGCCAGGTCAGCGAATTTTCTCTCGTCATTCTCGCGCTCGGCGCGCTCGTCCATCATCTGGCCGATCCGTCGACCACGGGCATGGTCGCGCTCGCGTTCACCTTGCTCGCCGCCGTTTCCACTTTCGGCATGTCGAAATCCGACGGCCTAACGCGCACGCTCATCCCGTGGTTGAAAAAGCGCGGGCTGCGCGATCTCGATTATGCCGGCGACGACATGCATGCCGACGGCGCGCACGGTCACGGCAAATCGCGCGTCGTCTTTCTCGGCTTCTTCCGCACCGCGAGTTCGCTGCTGGAGGAAATGCAACGGCACGCGCCCGATCTCATCGGCGATACCGCCGTGGTCGATTTCAGTCCGGTCGCGCGCGAAGGATTACTCGCTCGCAAAGTGCGCGTGATCTACGGCGACGTCAGCCAGCGCGATACTTTATTGCACGCGAATATCGAGCACGCCGAAGTGCTCATCTGCACCGTGCCAGATTCACTTCTCAAAGGCACCAACAACGAACGCCTCGTGCGCATGTTGCGCGGGCTCAATCCCAAAGCGCAGATCATCGCCACCGCCGAAGTGCTGGCGCAAGCAGACACGTTGCTCGCGGCCGGTGCGAACTACGTTTCCATCGCGCGCCTGCACCAAGCGACCGATTTGCTCGAAGCCGTGCGCGCCGCCACCGAAGGTTTACTCGGCCAGAAGCGAAAAGTTCTACAGCAAGTCCTGCATGATCGCAAAGAAGTGCTCGCCTGATCGCGCTGGCTGACGACTACATCACCGGCGTCGCGTTTGGTTCGCGGTTCATTTGTAAAGAAGCATGCCTCTCCCTTGCGCGTCATAGCGGAGCGCCTCGTAAACCAACCGGAACGTCCCGTCGGTCCTAACGTGGAACTCACCGCCAGCCGCGAGCAAAAACCGCATCGTGCCGCCTCCTCGGGTTGACTTCGCCGAACCACGCGCCTTAGAAAATGGTGATTGGGAGCTGAATCCGTCAGGCCGCCCAAAGTGCGCAATTAATTCTTTGACGCTCCCGTCGTGATGTCGCGAAGCGAAGAACGCGTCCACCTCGGCGGCGGTTCTGTGCCCAGGCAAAGACACTGAGTTGATGACTGCTGGCAATGCGGCACTCCATGACCACGGCGCTGACGCCGCCGCCTTTAGCGAGAGGCCTAACAAAGCGAAAGCGCCGACTAAGAAAGCTACTTTGGCTCTGACCACTACATCACCGGCGTCGCTTCCGGCGCTGTCTCCGCCATCACTTCGTCGGTCTGCGTCACGCGCACGACTTCCTCGATCGTGGTGATGCCTTGTGCCACTCGCCGCCAGCCGTCGTGGCGCAACGTTTGCATGCCGAGCTCGATCGCTTTCTGTTTGAGATCGCCGCCGTCGCGCTTTTGCAAAATGAGACGCCGCAACGGCTCCGTCACCACGCAGATTTCGTAAATCGCGATGCGTCCCTGGTAACCGGTCTGCCGGCAATGATCGCAGCCGGTGCCGCGATAAAATTTAAAATCGGACGGAAACTCGACGCCCAACTCCGCGAGGTAATCGACCGGATAACCCGCTTCCGCTTTGCACTCCGGACAAATCGTGCGCACCAGGCGTTGCGCGATGAACGCTTTCACCACGCTCGCGAGCAGGAACGGCTCCACTTCCATATCGAGCAAACGCGTGATGCCGCCGACGGCGTCGTTCGTGTGCAGGGTGCTGAAAACCAGGTGGCCCGTCATCGCCGCGCGGATCGCGATGTCTGCGGTCTCGACGTCGCGAATTTCTCCCACCATCACCACGTTCGGATCCTGTCGCAGAATATGCCGCAGCCCCTTGGCGAAGGTGAGATCGATCTCCGGTTTCACATCGATCTGCGAAACGCCCGGCAACCGATATTCCACCGGTTCCTCGATGGTAATGATGCGGCGCTGCACCGAATTAATGCTGGAGAGAAAACAGTAAAGCGAAGTCGATTTGCCGCAGCCGGTCGGCCCGGTGACGAGAATGATGCCGTTCGGTTGCGCGAGCAGATTGCGCATGATGGTCGATTGCCGATCGCTGAGATCGAGTCGTTCGAAGCCGAATTGCTGCTGGGTGCGGCTGAGCAAACGCAACGAGATCGACTCGCCGTTCACCGTCGGAATGGTCGACACGCGCACGTCGATATCCTGATTGTTCGCGTGCAGTTGAATGCGTCCGTCCTGCGGCAGACGACGCTCCGCGATGTCCATGTGCGCCATCACTTTCAAACGCGAGATGATGGCCGATTGCAGCACGCGTAACTGCGGCGGCACCGCGACCTCGTGCAGAATGCCGTCGATGCGATAACGAATGCGCAGATCGTTCTCCAGCGGCTCGACGTGAATATCGGTCGCGCGTTCGATGATCGCTTCGCGAATAATCTGGTTCACGAATTTCACCACCGACGCTTCCGGATCGTCCGCGTTGAGATCGGTGCTGGCGACCGCTTCGTCGAGCGACTCGAAGGCGCGATTCGTTTTCAGAATTTCGTCGAACGTTTCCGCGCCGACGCCGTAGAGCGCTTTCATCGCGCGCAGCAATTGCGCGCGCGGCACCAGAATCCATTCGACCGGTTTCTTCAACAGTTGCGCGACGAGCTGGCGACCGACGGAATTGAAAAGATCATACGTAGCCAGCACGATCGCGTCGTCCTTTTCCTGGACGGGCAGGATGTGGTGCTGGAAGACCAAACGGGACGGCAAAATCGCAAGCGTCTGCCGCTCGATCGCCTTGGCATCGAGCGCGACGAACGGCACGCGGAAGAAGTTGCCGATGGCGGCGAGGAAACGTTGCTCGTCGACTTTGCCGGAATCGAGCACCTGCGTCGTCCACGAACCGCCGTTGAGATTTTGCGCGAGCTGCATCGCCTCCTCGCGCGAAGGCACGCCGCCCTCGAGCAACAAATTAATCAGCGACTGGCTGGCGGCCGAGCTCACGGCAAATGCAGCGCGCGCCGCACCGGATCGGTCAGCGTACCGGTCACGCGCATCGAATAATTTTTCTGCAGGCGCGCGATCGCATCCTGCGTGTCGGGACCCCACACGCCATCGATTTCGCCGCAATAATAGCCGAGCCGTTTCAGGTCGCGCTGCAACGCGCCGACGTAGGCCGGTTGCGCGATCAATTGCTCCGGCGCTTTGAAATAATAAGCGACGCGGCAGCGGTAGCGCGGCTCGAAATCGTTCGGAATCGGCCGCGCCATCTGGTGCAGCTTGCCCAGTTCATCCCGCGGCGCGAGCGCATCGGTGCCGCTCGCATGCGGAAACTCCCATGGGAAAACGGCGTCGTCGGCCCACGCGAAATGAGTTCCAAAAATAAACAGCCCGATCATAGCCAGCCCGATCTTCTTCATTGGCCGTCCTTTCCATTTACCGGAACATCCGGCGCCGGTAGTTGCTTATCGCTGGCCACGGGCGGCGGACAATCCGGACAATCATCCTGATCGATTTCCGGTCCGAAATGCGTGCGCTCTTCGTGCTTCTGGCGCAGGCGAAAAAGATCCAGCGGCGTCAACGCTACTTCCGGTCGCAGCAGAATGATGAGCTCGGAGCGCGACTTGTTGCGCGTCGTGCTGCGAAAGAGCGAACCGATGACCGGGATGCGACTCAGCAACGGCAACCCCGTTTTCGTATTCTGATCCATCGCTTGAATGAGACCGCCGAGCACGATCGTCGCCCCATTCGGCGCACTCACATTCGAGCGCACGTAACGAGTCGCGATCGTCGGCACGGTGTTGCCGCCGATATTCACGCTGCCGCCCTGTACGAGGCTGTCGATCTTCTGGAGAATATCGAGCGAGACTTCCTTCTCGGAATTGATCAAAGGCACGACTTCGAGCTGCAACGTCACCTGCTTGTATTCAATGCTCGATGACACCGCGGCGACGCCGGTCCCGACGGCTTGAGCATTGCTCAGCGTATTCACCGGCACGGGCACTTCCTGGCCACTCGCGATGATCGCCTTCTTGTTGTTGCTGGTCACAACCGTCGGTCGCGAAATCGTTTTGAAGCGGCCCGTCGATTCGAGCGCGTGCACTACGGCGGCCAGCGAGTTGCCTGCAGCGAGATAAACATTCGCGCCGGAAGCCGCGGCGGTTGCGAGCTGGGTAAACGAAATCAAATTGCCGGGATCAAAAATATTGCCGACTCCCGTCGTCGTTTTAGTGGTGACTGGCGGCGACCCAGTCGTTACTGATGTAGTTCCCGCACCGCCAGCAAACGGCGGAACGCCGGTGAAGTTTGTCGTCCCAGCAAGATGCGGGCTTCCCCGCGCGAAGTAATCGATCCCGAATTCCTTGTCGTTGTTGATCGACAACTCCCCGATCACGGTGCTCAGCGCCACCTGCGGCGCTTTGATATCGAGCTCGTCCAAAATCTTCTGCACCTTCACCACCACCTCGCGATTACCCAGCACGATGATGCTGTTGGCGCGCGGATCGGCGATGATCTTCGCGTTGCCGACCGTGACCGCTTTCGGCGAGGTATCGACGGCCTGCGTTTGCAGTTCCTCGGAGATATTCAGCGCTCCGCCCGCGCCCGAGCTGCCGGTGGACCCATAACCATTGTTGATTCCCGAATTGGGCCGCGTCTGTTGCAGCGGAGTGGGGGCCGCTCCGGGAAGATTCGCGTTCGCGCCGCCTTCCCCGTTCGTGCCCGGCTCCGTCAACGCCTGCACCAGCACCGGCAACACGTCGCTGGCGGAAATATAGCGCAAGGGACGCGTGACCGGCTTGGCAAATTGCACGTTGGCGTCGAACTCGGCGATGAGCTTGCGCACAAACGGCATGTTCACCGGTCGCGTGATGACGTGGATGCGATTCGTGCGCACGTCGGCGGCGATTTTTATTTTGCCGACGACGATGTTGTCTTCCGATAACGCCGTGAGGACATCGCTCGCCGGCTCTTCCGCCGGCATCGGCTGACCGGGAATGTTATTGCGCAGCGGACGCACCCCACGATTCAAGTTCGGCGCGCCGGGCACGCCATTGGCCTGCTGTGGCTGCGTCCCTTTGTCGAAAACGTCCTTCAACATTTCGACCACTTTGCTCGCGTCCGCGCGCTCGAGTTTGATGAACTCGCTCACCACTTCCGCCGGCGGCACGTCGACCTGGTTCACGATGCGCGTCAGCTCACGAATGACGCTAGAGTTTTCCGTGATCAGGATGGCAGACGACTTCGGCAGCGGCAGCGCGGAAGTGTAACTCTGCGGCGGCGAAAGATATTGCAGCAACACCTGCTGCAACTCCACCGGATCGGCGTAGCGCAGCTTGAACAGGTAACTGATCACTTCCTCGCCCGCCGGAATATCCGCCTCATCGGAAATGATGGGAATGCCCGCCGTGCGCGGATTCTTCCCCGTGCCGATTACTTTCACGATGTCGGGCGGCACCGGCACGAGCGAGAAGCCGTTCATCAAAAGATTCATTTTAATGATCTCGATCGCTTCGTCCTTCGGCACCGGCTTGCTCAGGAAAATGCTCACTTTCCCCTGCACGAAATTATCCATCACGATGTGCTTATTCGTCAGCGTCTCGTAGAGGCGCAGCACGTCGCCGACATCGGCATTCGGGTATTGCAGCGTCACCATGTCCTGCGCCGGTACGGGCTTGATTAACGCCGGCTTGGGCGACGGCTGGGCCATGGCGCCCACGGCCATCGCGAGCAGCGCCAAGGGGGCGGCGAATGTTCTCAGCACAGGCATATCTAATAACGCCCCGTCACAGGGTCAAAAGGTTTCCCCTCTCGACGCCATCAAGAGGATCACCCTATAAGAGTTCACTATGCGAGCCCTCGTTCATTTGATTCTTCCTGCGTTCCTGCTCGGAGCAGCAATCACACCCGCCGCCGAACAGCCCGATTCTACCACAGACGCCGAGGTTCGCGCGGTCTTAACTGCGCAGGAGCAAGCATGGAATCGCGGCGACATCGACGGCTTCATGCAAGGCTATGCGAAATCAGACGACACAATCTTCGCCGGCAGCGATTTCCAGCGCGGCTGGCAAAACGTGCGCGACCGCTACGCGAAAATTTACGACACGCGCGAGAAGATGGGCACGCTCACCTTCAGCGATCTCAAAATCACGCTGCTGTCGCCAGACACCGCGCTCGTCTTCGGCCAATGGCAATTGCAGCGCGCCAAAGATCATCCGCATGGCTGGACCACGCTCATCCTGCGCAAACTCCCCACCGGTTGGCGCATCGTGCACGACCACAGCTCGGCGGCGAAGGAGTGAATTTCGCGCGCGCAAGCACCCCTCTCTGTAGCGGCGGTCTATGACCGCCGATCTCCCTCAAACCGAAGATCATAAATTTCCCCAGCAAACGGCCACCGCTCCCACTCCGACACCAATCCCGCGCGCACCGGATTTTCCCGGACGTAGCACCATTTCTCTTCGTATGACTCCTCACTTCGCGACGCGTGATCGAAGAATCCCTTCTGCCAGTGCGGCGATGCGACCCCGCGCGCGCGAAGAACTTTCGAGATCGAGTTCTTCAGTGATTTCATCCACCGCGAAAGCGTCGTTTGCTGATCATCGATTGCGACAAACAGATGAAGATGATCGGGCATGAAGACATACGCTCCCAACCAGGCGCTCTCGGATCTCTCGGCAAAGGCGACAAACGCCGAATGCACCATTTGATCGGCGAGAATCGGCCGCCGTTCGGCACTGCACGCCGTCACAAAATAAATTGGGTTCCGTTCAAAGACGCGATCAAGACGAAGAAGGCGCTGCTTGCGGTTATCGACGGTCATAGACCAGTTATCGCTCGGCGGTCATAGACCGCCGCTACAGCGAGCTACTCCGCTCGCAATCCTGCGAGCAGCTTCTCGTGGATGCCGTCGAAGCCCCCGTTGCTGAAGACGACGACGATGTCGTTTTCTTGCAACGAAGGCAGCAAACGCTTCACGATCGCGTCCGCGTTCTCTTCGTAGAAGGCCGGCCGACCGCCTTCGCTGATTTCTCGTATCATGGCTGCGGGGTCGAGGCGATCGCCCTCGGGAATTTGATCGAGCCGCGCGATCTGCGCGATAAAGACGCCGTCCGCCAATTTCAGCGCCTTTGGCAATTCGTGTTGGAAAACGGCGCGGCGCGTGGTGTTCGAGCGCGGCTCGAAGACCGCCCATAAACGATGCTGCGGATAACGCTGCCGCAAGCCCGTGAGCGTTTGCGCGATCGCGGTCGGATGATGCCCGAAGTCATCAATCACTTTCACGCCGCGCACTTCGCCGCGCACTTCCTGTCGCCGCGCGATGCCTTCGAACGTGCGCAACGCTTCCCGGATCGCGTCGGCTGACACCTGATAGAACTTCGCGGCCGCGATCGCCATCGCCGCATTCCGCACATTGAATTCGCCCGCCAGCGACGTTTCGAATTCCTCATCGCCAAGGCGAAAGCGCGCGCCCGTTTCCGAGTAGGAGACGTCGCGAATCCTCGCCGCGCACTCCGGCCCGAAGCCGACCTCGACCATCTGCGCGTAGCATTCCTTCGCCACCTCGCGGCAGTTGGCGTCGTCGCCATTGAGCAGCACCATGCCGGTCTGCGGCACAATCCGCAGCAGATGGCGGAAGCTGCGTTTCACATCTTCGATGTCGCGAAAAATATCGGCGTGATCGAACTCGATATTGTTCACGATCACCAGCTCGGGCAGGTAATGCACAAACTTCGAGCGCTTGTCGAAAAACGCCGTGTCGTATTCGTCGCCTTCGATCACGAAAAATTTCGAGTCGGCGAAATGCGCGCCTTGCCCGAAATTGCGCGGCAGCCCGCCGATCATGTAGCTCGGATCCAGGCCCGCTGATTTCAGCATCCACGCCAGCAGCGCCGTGGTCGTCGTTTTTCCGTGCGTGCCGGTGACGACGAGATTCTGGCGGCCGCGCAGGAATTCGTTTTTCAAAACTTCCGGGAGCGCCTGGTAAAAAAGTTTGCGGTCGAGCACCGCTTCCACTTCGGCGTTGCCGCGCTTCATCGCGTTGCCGATGACGACGACATCGGCCTTGGCCGGCAAATTTTCGGCGGAGTAACCGCTAGACAGCGCGATCCCGCGCTTCTCCAAAAAGGTCGACATCGGCGGATAGACATTTTCGTCCGAGCCGGTGACGGTGAAGCCGCGTTCCGCCAACGCAGCGGCGACGGAACCCATGGCGGTGCCGCAAATGCCGATGAAATGGTAATGCTTGCTTCCGCTCGAAGAAGGATCGTCCACAGATTTCACAGATTTACACAGATTCGCTGAACCTCGAAACAAACCTTAAATAATCGGCGCGAATCGGCGAAATCTGCGGACGAAATTCCCTTCAATCCATCCCGCCTGTGCGAGTCACTGCGCGCGGTATTGCACGACGTGGAATTTACCGTCGTCGCATTTCATCAGCGCGACGCTTTCGGTCACGTGGCCGCCTTTCTCGAACGCCGTGTCGTATTCGAGAAAAACGAATTCGCCGGTGCGACCCGCCGGACTCTTGGACGCGAAGCGCGATGATCTTAGCGTGCGCGTCTGCATCGCGCCGCCCTCGCTGCGCGCCTGGCCGAGCAACTCCGCCCATTTTTCCGCGCTCACTTGCTGGCGCGCGAGCGGCGCCATCGCCGCGTAGGAATCAGTCGCGTTGCCCGCGTCGGCGAGCGCGAGCCAATTCTTCGCGACAGCCTGCGCCGCGGCTTCCTGCGGCGTCGCTCCGATCACAGACGACACGATCATAGACAGCGCGATCACGAGCACGAACGGCGTTCTCATTTCTTGGTGAAGACTTCGACCGCGTCCCACTTTTCGTCCGGCGGCTCTTTCTCGTAGGCGATGGCGCGATTGAGATACATCTCGGCCAGATAATCGCGCGGATAATGTTCGCGGAAGCGCGCCAGCAAAGTCTTCGCGGCGGTGAAATCGCGATGGCGGAATTTCACCATTGCTTCCTCGTAGAGCGCCATCCATTGCAACAATTCCTGGTCGGCACCGTCGTGGCGTCGATCGATAATGGTGAAGATCTCGACCGGCTCCGTTTTTCCTTTCACCTGCGCGCGCGCGACGGTGCGCAGGTGGAATTCGTCGCGGATCATTTCCGCCGCAGTCGCGCCGACCAGAATGTCGACGCCGTAAACGCGGGTGAGACCTTCGAGGCGCGACGCCAGATTCACCGCGTCGCCGATCACGGTCGGATCGAGCCGTTCGTGGGGCTCGTAGGAACCGATGTTGCCAACGAGCGCTTCACCCTGGTTGATGCCGATGCCCATGCCGAGTTTCATGCGGCCCTGCGCTTCCCAGCCTTCGTTCAATTTCAAAAGCTGCTCGCGCATGCCGAGCGCGGTGCGCGCGCACGCTTTCGTGTCCTCGACGACGCCGAGGCTTTTCACATTGCCCCACACCGCCATGATCGCGTCGCCTATGAACTTATCGAGCGTGCCGCCGTTCTCGAACACGACGCCGACCATTTTGCTGAGGTATTCGTTGAGATGCCGCACGAGTTCTTCGGGATCGGCTTTCTCGCTCAAGGTGGTGAAGCCGACGAGGTCGGAGAAGAGCACCGTCACCGGTTTGCGCGCGCCGCGCATGGTCGAGTAAAAGCCGCCCGGGTTCTCCAGAATCTCCTTCACCAGATTCTTCGAGACGTAACGCTCTAGCGTCCGGCGCGTGCGCACCTTTTCCATGCGCTCGAGCGCGTAATCGATGCCGATGGTGAGCAAGCCCGCGAGCAGAAACGCCGACAACACCGGCACCGTGATGATAAACAGCCCGATCTTGTCGTAAGCGATGCGCGCGACGGCCAGATAAATCAGGCTCACCACCAGCAGCGTCGCGATGCAAATCAGCGGCCGCCGCACGAACGCCGACAGCAGAAACGCGGCCGCCGCCGCGCCGAGCACGAGGCCGTACATCGTGTTCTCGGAAGTCTGCTTTAGGAACTCATGCTGCAAAGCCGCGGCCATGACGTTGATATGAATGGCGGGGCCGGGCATCGCCGGATTCAACGGCGTAGGCTTGAAGTCTTGCAAGATCTGCGCGGACGCGCCAACGATCACGATCTTGTCCTTGAAGAAGGCGCCGTCCTTGTAATTCGCTTTCCACATTTTCGGATCGAACACCTCGTAGAGTGGCAAGGGCGGATACGCGTCGGGGTCGCTGAAACGAAAGAGATGATTCCGCCGGTCACGAATGGCGTCGCCGCCGTGCCAGATCTTCTCGAGGCCGCGGGCGACGAATGAGCGATAAATGATTTCCCCCTGGCCGGGGGGCAGTCCGGCGAGTTGTCGATCGGTCAGCTCGAAGGTGGCGGCGCGCATGGTATTGTCGACCGGGTCGGGGAAATAGTTCACATACCCGACGCGATCATCCTGCTCGGGCGATGGGATGAGCGTGGCATTCGGCACGATCAACTGCGCGCTGTTCTGCATGTCGAAATTTTCTCCGAGAACGACGCGATCCTTGTAACGTTCCAAGGCGTCGTGAAAGGCGGCGTCGCCGGGGTTCGGGGGATTGAAGACGATATCGAACATGACCAGCTTCGCGCCGGCGCCGAAAAGCCGGTCGAGCAATAGCGCCCATACTTCGCGCGACCAAGGGAATGGCCGCTCCGTCATCAACTGGAAGGCATGGTTGCTCGCGATTTCCTCTGGCGAGAGCGGCGGCAGTTCGAGCGAGCTCTGGTCGATGCCGAGAAAGACGAGATCATTACGAATCGGCGTTTTCCTGCCTTCCTTCCGCAACACGTCTTCAAACGATTGCTCGCCGCGCCACGGCGCCGAAAGGAACGGGATCGCCGTATTAAAATGCCCGGCGAGGATGAACACCGCCACCAGCAGAGCGATCGCCGCAAAAACCAATAGTCGGTGTCGCGCAATCCAATTCACCTGCGCACTCTATGAGACCGGGCCGCCGCGACCAAACGGAAAAGCGGTTGAGATTTAGCCGACCCGCTCTATTTTCCTCGCCGGTTCAAGGTTGAACCACGGTCCGCACACCTGATCGCTCCGGCGATCGCCTCGACGCGCGAGGTCGCGCGGCCCGCTATTATATAATAGAACAGCGCGTCGAGAGGAGCCCGCCACGGCGGGATAACACATGCCAAGAGCAACGAACGCCCCGGCCAGCCGGGAACGACGCAAACGCGTCCTCGACAAAGCGAAAGGCTATCGCGGCCGTCGCTCCAAACTTTTCCGCTACGCGAAAGACGCGACGATGAAAGGCCAGTATTGGGCCTATCGCGATCGCAAAACGCGCAAACGCAATTTCCGCATGCTCTGGATCCAGCGTTTGAACGCCGCCGTGCGCGCGAACGGTCTCACCTACTCGCGTTTCGCCGAAGGCATCAAAGCCTCCGGCATTTGCCTCGATCGTAAAATTCTCGCGGAAATCGCAGTGACCGACGAGAAGGTCTTCGCCAACATCGTCGAGCAGGTGAAAGCCGCGCTCGAGAAAAAGACGAAGGCGAAGAAGGCGGCGTAAGTTGTAGCGGCGGCCTGTGACCGCCGAACGAACAACCCGGGGATTGCGGCAGTCATAGACAGCCGCTACAGGATTGCGCATGCATCCGCTGGAACAATTGCGCGCCGACGCGCTCTTGCAGATCGCGTCGGCTGACGACGAACGCGCGATCGATGCCGTGCGTGTCCGTTATCTCGGCCGCAGCGGCAGTGTCTCCGAGTGGAGTGACAAGATGAAGTCGCTCGCGAAAGAGGAGAAGCCGGTCGTCGGGAAATTGCTGAACGAAGTGCGCAGTGCGATCACCGCCGCGCTCGAGCAACGCGCGGAACAATTTCGCGAAGCGAGCGAAGCCGCCGTCGTCGCGCGCGTCGATCTTTCGCTGCCCGGCACGCCGCATGAACACGGCGCAATTCACCCGCTCACGCAAATGCTCGATCGCGCCATCGGCATTTTCCGCCGCATGGGTTTCGCGCTTGCCGAAGGACCCGACATCGAGGACGAGTGGCATTGCTTCGACGCGCTCAACACCGCGCCCGATCATCCCGCGCGCAATGAGCAGGACACTTTCTTTTTGCCCGACGGCCGTCTGCTGCGCACGCATACCTCGACGGTACAGATTCGCACCATGCAATCGGCGCCGCCGCCGATTCGCGTGATCGCGCCCGGCGCGGCGTATCGACGCGATGAAGTCGACGCCACGCACAGCGCGCAGTTTCACCAGATCGAAGGACTTTACGTGGATAAAAACGTCAGCGTGTCCGATCTCAAAGGCACGCTGGAATTTTTCCTGCGCGAACTTTTCGGCGCCGACACGGCGGTGCGTTTTCGTCCGCATTATTTCCCCTTCACCGAACCGAGTCTTGAGATCGATGTAAAATCGAAGGCGCTGAAGTCCGGCGAGAAATGGATCGAGGTTTGCGGCTGCGGCATGGTACATCCCACCGTATTCGAGCAGGTAAATCTGGCCCGAGGTGACAACGTTTACGATCCGGAAAAATGGAGCGGCTTCGCCTTCGGCCTCGGCATGGATCGGCTCGCGATGATTCTGTTCGGCATCCCCGACATTCGCCTGTTCGCGCAAAACGATTTGCGCTTCCTCCAGCAATTCGCATGAAGTTTTCCGTTAACTGGCTGCGCGATTTCGTGGAGCTGCCGGCGAGCGTCGACGACCTCGCGCACCTGCTCACCATGGCGGGCGTCGAGATCGAAGGCATCGAGACACGCGGCGCGGATTTCGACAACGTCGTCGTCGCGCAGATCAAAGAATCGTCGCAACATCCGAACGCCGATCGCCTAAGCGTTTGCGTGGTCGACGACGGCAATAATCACGCGCGGCAGATCGTGTGCGGCGCGAAGAATTACAAAATCGGCGACAAAGTGCCGCTCGCGTTGCCCGGCGCGGAATTGCCCGGCGGCCTCAAGATTCGCGAAAGCAAACTGCGCGACGTCGAGAGCCAGGGCATGCTTTGCAGCGCCAAAGAATTGCAGCTCGCGGAAGATTCCGAAGGCCTGTTGATCCTGTCGCCTGACGCAAGAATCGGCGCGCCCATTGGCGAAATATTTCCAGCCGACACGATCCTCGATGTCGAGATCACGCCGAACCGCGGCGATCTGCTCAGCCACTTCGGACTTGCGCGCGAAATCGCCGCGCTAACTGGCAAACCAATTTTAAAAACAACCGACACGCTCTCGGCCAAGACGCAAACGTCAGGCGTCACGCTCTCGGCCACGCGCGAATGTCCGTTCATTTCTTTCCGGCGCATCGAGAACATCAAGGTCGGACCCAGTCCGGCGTGGTTGCGCAACAAAATCGAAAGCGTCGGCGTGCGCTCGATCAACAACGTGGTCGACGCCTCGAATTTTGTGATGCTCGAGTACGGGCAACCGACGCACGCGTTCGACGCGGCCAAACTCGACGGCGACATCGAAGTGCGGCTCGCGCGCGACGGCGAAAAATTGCTCGCGCTCGATGGCCGCACTTATCAGCTCGCGCCGCATCATCTCGTCATTGCGGATAGCAAGCGTCCAGTCGGTCTCGCCGGTGTGATGGGCGGCGAGGAAAGCGGCGTGAGCGCATCGACGACGACTGTGCTGGTGGAAGCTGCCTACTTTTTGCCGTCGAGCATTCGGCGCACGGCGCGCGAATTGAATCTGCCGAGCGATGCGAGTTATCGCTTCGAGCGCGGCGTCGATCCCGAGATGATTTTGCGCGCATCGCAACGCGTGGCCTCGATCATCGAGGAAGTTGCCGAAGGAAAGTCAGCCGACACGATCACGGTTGCGGGCGAATTGCCGGCCGCGCCGGCCGACATCGCGTTGCGCTACGAGCGCGTTGACCAGGTGATTGGCGCACCGATTCCGCCCGCGAGAGCCGACGCGATCCTGACGAATTTCGGCCTGAAGAAAAAAGGCGCGTGGAAAATTCCGAGCCATCGCCGCGATCTGCAACGCGAGATCGATTTGATCGAAGAAATCGTGCGCGCGCACGGCATCGACAAAATTCCGAGCGAAGATCGGAGCCGCTTCACGCCGCTGAGCGACGCCGATCGCAATTACGATTTCGAAACACGTCTGCGTCGCGATCTCGTCTCGCTGGGATTTTTCGAGGCGAAGACATCAAATTTAATACCGACGCGTTTCAAAGACCTGCAAGATGGAATGCTGAACGTCCGAAATCCGCTGGTTGAGGATAACGTTTATCTCCGACCCTCTCTGCTTGCAGGGCTAGTTCGAGTGCTCGAAGTCAATCTTAGCCAACAAATTCGCGGGATTCGGCTCTTCGAGATCGGGAAAGTGTTTCGGAATAATTCGGAGCAACTTGCTATCGCCCTCTTGATCGCGGGGAACACTGAAACGAGCTCAAGCTGGCGAGGAAGCGATCGTCCTTACGAAATTTTTGACCTCAAAGGCTTTCTCGCCGCGATTTGCGAAAACACTGTCTGGAAAAGGTCATCTCACAATGGTTTTTCAGTGTATGCGGACATTATTCAGAATGGTCAACACGTTGGTTCCGGTGGCCAACTGACGAACGCTATTGTCCGATCTACGGGAGCTAAAGGGTCTATCTTCTTCGCTCAACTCCTTGTGGAAAATATTCATAATGCCCTGCGCAGTCCTTCGTTTCGCGAGCTCGATCGTTTTCCATCAGTCACGCGCGACATCGCGCTGTTTGTCGCGCCGGAAATCACGCACGCCGAGGTCGAGCGCGTGATCGCGTCGGTTAACGAGCCGCTGTTGGAACGCGTGGGGCTTTTCGATTTGTTCGAAGAAAAGGCGGGCGATGGCACGAAATCGGCACGCAAGTCGCTCGCGTATTCATTGACATACCGGGACAAAAACCGGACGTTAACGAGTGATGAAGTGAGCGCGGCTCACGCCCGGATTCGCGAGCGCCTGCAGGCCGAAATCCGCGCGGAATTGCGCGAATAGTTCTTTCGAAAAATTTACCCTGCGGTGTTCGAGATTACAGGTGGGATTCCCGGACCGATGTTTCATGACTAAGGAGGCTTGGTCGCAATCTGGGGAAGAAGGCATGCCTTAATTGGAAGTCTGACGCTCCTGCGACGGTTATCCGCCCGTTACCGAAAGGGAACGGGATATCCGCCTAAACGGCACAGGTGGGGTAATAATTTGCGAAAGCCCGCGGCGCGAAAGTGCTGCGGGCTTTTTCGCTTTCGCGCGCGCCGCGATCTGCTAACGGTTCTGCCGCATGCGCGCGCTGCTCGCTCTCGAAGACGGACGAATTTTCGAGGGCGAATCTTTTGGCGCGACCGGCACGCAAGCCGGCGAGATTTGCTTTAACACCTCGATGACCGGTTACCAGGAAGTGCTGACCGATCCATCGTATCGCGGCCAGATCGTGGCGATGACGTATCCGCTCATCGGAAATTACGGGACGAACGCGGCCGATGAGGAGAGCGAACAACCGCACGTGCGCGGATTCGTGATCGAAGAATTGAGCCAGATCGCGAGCAACTGGCGCACGGAGGAGGCGCTCGGCGATTATTTGCAACGCTGGAAAATTCCCGGCATCGAAGGCGTCGACACACGCGCGCTAACGCGGCATCTGCGCACCCGCGGCGCGATGAAAGCGTGTCTCACGACCGAGATCGTGTCGGCTGACGACGCGGTGAAATGCGCGGCGGAAGGTAACGGCGTGATCGGGATGGATTACGTGCGCGAAGTGACGACGAGGGAGAAGTTCGAGTGGGATCCGACGGATGAATTGAGTCAGCCCTGGTCGCTCCTCCGCGGCGATCAGAAACCGAAGCTGCCGTCGATTCGGCATCGCATCGTTGCGCTCGATTATGGGATGAAGCGAAATATTCTGCGCTCGCTCCGGCAACACGGCTTCGGCGTAACGGTGATGCCGGCGACTTCGACGGCGGCCGACGTGCTCGCGCAAAATCCCGACGGCGTTTTTCTCTCGAATGGCCCGGGCGATCCGGCAGCGCTGCCGTATGCGCACGAAACCGTGCGCGGCTTAATGGGCAAAAAACCGATCTTCGGCATTTGCCTGGGGCATCAATTACTCGGCCTCGCTTACGGCGGCTGCACTTTCAAATTGAAATTCGGACATCGCGGCGGCAATCAGCCGGTGAAAGATCTGGTCACGGGCAAAGTCGCGATCACGGCGCAGAATCACGGCTTCGCGGTCGATCCCGATTCGCTGCCGAAAGAAATCGAAGTCACGCATATTAATCTTAACGACCAGACAGTCGAAGGCATGCGGCATCGCGAGCTGCCGATCTTCAGCGTGCAGTATCATCCAGAAGCCGCGCCCGGCCCGCACGACGCGAGTTATTTCTTCCGGCAATTCGCGGAGCTGATCGCGCAGTAACTCGGTTCACGCGCGCGACGGCGACGCGTCGTATTCGCCGGCGTTCACTTTGCCGCGCAGCACAATCACTTCGCGCAGCATGCGCACGCTGTCGTTCATGAAATCGACTTTGCTGCCATCGTGATGATTCCAGCGCACGGGAATTTCGCGAAGGCGCAGATGAGCGCGCTGGCAAAGAAGCAACAGCTCCACGTCGAACCCGAAGCCGTCGATCCTCGCCCTCTCGATGATGGGGCGCGCGCGGTCCATGCGAAAGGCTTTGAAACCGCATTGCGTGTCCCAGAACGGCAATCCCGTGGCGAGGCGCACCATCAAATTAAAAACGCGGCCGCCTTGTTCGCGCCGCCACGGCTGGCGATGGCCGATCAATTTACGATCGAGCGCGCGCGAACCGAACGCAACGTCGGCGTCGTCGTTCGCGATCGGGTCGACAATTTTCGGCAGCTCCTCAATCGGCGTCGACAAATCGGCATCGAAGAAAACCGCGATCGGTTGCGTCGCCGCAAGCAATCCTTCGCGCACGGCCGAGCCT
>JALYTV010000123.1 GCA_030854105.1 Verrucomicrobiota bacterium
ATACTGGCAGGCGCGCCTGACCTCAGGGCTCGCTCGCTATCTAGCGAAGCTTGATCCGGCTTCAGCCCATAAACTGCAAGAGCAGACCCTCGCCATCGTAAAGACGCTCAGCAGCAAGGAGGCGGCAGAATGGCAGCGCTACGTCGAGAACGCACAAACAGTCGCGCAAGCGAAAGCGAATGCGAGCGAAGCACCAAAGGACGACAAACTGCGGAAAGCCCGCGAGGAAGCGATTGGCGAATGGACCAGCCTTCTCCAAAGCGACAACCAACTCAATGCGCCGATAATTATCGATTTTAAAGGAACGCTCGACAGCCTGGCCAATTCCGTGCCCGCGACCGCAACCAACAAATCCGCCCAGCTTTTCAGCAACGTCCAGCAGCAAGCCCAGCGCCTGATCGATGCGCTCAAGGATGTTCGAAATCTCCGCAAAAAAATCAGAGACGAAATGAAGGCTGCGGCAGGCCCGTAGCGTTCGCTGCTTCCGCGCGTCATCCTGTTTGGAACGGCAGCGCCACCACGCGCACGGTCGCGGACCCGGCGGGCGCGGTTAATTGCGTGCCGGGCTCGTTCGCGCCGCGCTTGATCATAGCCAGCGCGATCTGCCGCTTGGATTCAGACACCGGTGCCACACTGGTAATGCGGCCGACTGTTTTGCCCTCCTTCATCAGCTCCATCCCTGTCGTTAGCGAAATTTTCTCATCCGCGATCACGCCAACCAAACGCTGACGCGTCTGACCACTCATTTTCATCCGCGAAATCACTTCCTGCCCGATGTAGCAACCCTTCGCGTAATCAATCGCGCGCGCTTCCAGGTTCGCTTCCGGTGGAATAATTTCCGGCGCGAGCTCGTGACCCCAGCGCGGAATCCCCTGCTCGATGCGCATCGTTTCCCACTCTGCTGGCGAAATCTCGCGGCCTTTGGCGAACAGCTTCGCCGTGATCTCCGCAACCGGCGCCCGCGGTGTCCACAAGTCCCAGCCATCGGCTGTTAGCCGACGCGATCTCAACATTCCCGCAATCTCCGGCGCTGAATCTCCCAGCACGTGAAACAACGCATAATCCTCTGTCACATCTTCGATCACGACGTCATCGGCGATCACGTAGCGATCCAGTCGCGCCATCAATTTTTCGCGCAATGCTTCATCCACATCGATCCAGATCGCGTCGTCTGTGGCGTGGAAAAAAATGTGCGCCTCGAGGTGTCCTTTCGCATTCAAGACGCAGGCTTCGCGCACTTCCTTCGCGCCGCGCACGTCGTTCGTCGTCTGCCCATTGAGGAAACGAACGCGATCAGCGCCGGTGACGCGCAATTTCGCACGCGCCGAAAGATCGATGAACGCGCCGGACATCGACCTTTTACTCGGTCGACTTGTGCAAAAGGCGCGCGAAAAAATTGCGGCGCTCGGAGACCGTTTCCTTCTCGCTCTGCGGCGAGACAAGCGCTTCGGATTCGATCACCGCGCTCACTTCTGCTTCAATCATTTCCGGCTCGACCGTCGGCTCGCTTTCCGCCGCCGCCTCCTGTTGCACAATCGGCACGTCGGACTGCGCGAGAGCCTGCGCCAGCGCGGCGAGTTGCGCCTCGACAAAGTCAGGCTCTTCCCGCGCCGGTCCCGTCTCTGAAGTTTGCGAAAAAAGATCGGGCTCGGGAACCTCAGGCATACTCTCGCTTAGCGGCGGCAGAAAGCGGCGGGCGATGGAAGAAAAATCGGCGTCGCCGCGACCTTGGCGCGCTTCATCCAGCAGCCGATCGCGCGTCGCGCCGGCGACAGTGAGATCGAGATCGAATCCGCGGCCGAGTCGATTCGCAATCTGCATGTCTTTGAGCATGTGCTTCACCGAAAAGTGCGGCTCGAAATCTTCCGCGATGATACGCGGCATTTTCATTTCCAGCGTCGGCGAATAACTCGCGTTGTGCTTGAGCGCGTCGGCAAATTTATCCAGCCCGATTCCGGAATTTCGCACGATCGCCATCGCTTCCGCGGCGGATTGCACCGCCGCTGCTGTCACCATATTCGTCGCCACTTTGATGATCGCAGCCTGCCCGATCTCGGATCCGATCTCGACGATCGCCTTGCTGCTCGCCTCCAGAATCGGTCGCGCTTCCTGCAATGCCGCTGCCTCGCCCGCGACGTAGTACACGAGCTGGCCCTTTTCCGCCGCGAGCTTGCTGCCGGTAAACGGCGCTTCCACCATGCGCGCGCCGCGCCGTTCGATCAACGCCTGCGCCTGCCGCACGGTATCGGGCGAAACTGTCGAGTGCACCAGCACGAGATGACGTGGGGTCAGCGCCTGCACGACCATTTGCAACGTGCGCATGAGCGCGTCGTCGTCGGCGACGAAGATTTGAATCAGCTCGCACATTTGCGCCAGCTCGAGCGCCGAGCCGACAAAACCCGGCACCGCGCGCGGCGTGCGATTCCACACAAAAACGGAATGCCCGCGATGGCGCAGGTGATCCGCGATCCGGCGTCCGATGATGCCGAGGCCGATCACGCCGATGTTCGTGCGAGTTAAACGCGGCATATCGTCCTCAGATTGCGTTCAAACTTGCGATCACGCAACGCCAACTTCGCTCGCCTCAGCGAACAAAAATGCGCGCTTCCTTCGCCAGGCGTGCTGCCAGCGCGGCGACGGAAGTGCGTCGCTTGGCCGCGGCAAGTTGCGCGCGAATTTCCGGTGCCGCTTCCGCCAGCGATCGGATTTTAGCCGGCGCGATCTCGGTCACTTGCACAAGTTGAAAACCGAGATGCGATTGCAAGATGACCGGCGCCGGGCCCGGCTGCAGTTTCGTCACGGCGTCGAAAAATTCGGGCGGAATCCGCTCGTGCGTGATCCATCCGAGATCGCCGCCTTTGCTTTTGCTCGCGTCGTCTTCCGAAACCGCGGCCGCCACCTTCTCGAAATCCTCGCCGCGCGCGAGCCGCTTCTGCGCGTCCGCCAAAGCCGCGCGCTTCGCTGCAAAAACTTCAGCAGGGTAACCGGTCGGCGCCGCGAAAAAAATATGACGCACATGCAGGCGCAGCGGCGCAAGAAATTCGTTTGCGTGCGCATGGTAAAAATCCGCGACTTCCGCGTCGCTCACGCTGAGATCGTGCGCGATCGCGTTCTCCGCGGCGTCCGCTTCCGAGGTCGTGTCGGCTAACATCCGGCGCAACGAACCGTCCGTGAGCCCGTCGTTAGCCAGCGCGCTCTCAAATTTCTCGGCAAATTCCCCCCGCATGGCAGCAAACTCGCGGTCGACGTTCGGTGCGATCTTCACTCGCTCGCGCAGGACAGCCTGCGCGATCACGAGGCGCGCAACATCACCGTCTTCCGCGCCGCGATATTCCGCTGCCGCGCGCGCATTCTCGATGTCGCTTTGGAAAACCCCGGTTCCATGCACCAGCGCGACCAGTTCACCGCGATGAAACAGCGCGCCCGCCCAACGATGAACAACCGGCCACGAAGCGGCGAAATTTCCAGCCACGCCCCCCGCCAGCAAAGCGATTAGCCGGATCGCGAATCGGCTCACGGCGCGAGTATTTGCGCGACGGCGTGCAGCGCGACCTGCCCGACGATCTGCAAACTTTCGGCGCTCAATTTATCGAGCGTGTCGCCTGCCGTATGCCACGGCGGATAATCGAAGTCGATGAGATCGATCACGGGAATGCCGATCGCGTTTAGCGGCGTGTGATCATCCGTGATTTCGCTCTGAAAAAAAGTGAAGTGCGCTCGTTGTCCAAGCGCGCTGGCTGACGCAAAAATGCGGAGCGTAAGATCCGGCGGCGAATCGGGCGAGAGCGTCACCGTGAGCGATTTGTCGCCGATCATGTCGAACAAAATGCCGCCGAGAAATTGCTTCGCGTTCTCGCCGAGCGACTCAGCGAAATGCCGGCTGCCGAAGAGCCCGTCGCTTGCGGTGAAATTTTCGAACGCTTCTTCGCCGTCGAAAAAAACGAGTTCCACTTTCGCCGCCAGACTCGGCTGCGACGCC
>JALYTV010000063.1 GCA_030854105.1 Verrucomicrobiota bacterium
CCACCGCGTCGTCATGCTTGACGATCGGAATGCCGCGGAAGTCTCCTTCGAAATCCTTCTTCCCGATCGCATCCTTTCACTTCTCGAAGTTAATCACCGTCGTTGTTGGTTGTAGCTTGCCGCCGGCCACGACCCATTTGCCACTCGGATCGACATCCATCCCGTGGGGTGACTTGGCGATCGCGATGAAATAGAGCACGCCGGGCGTCTTGGCCGGATCGATCACCGGCACGCCGTCCATCATGGTAGCTTTTCCATCAGCGACAGCTTTCTCCGCCGCACGCCAGTTCACCACCGCACAGAGGTCGCGGTCTTTCTGCGAAGCGTTGGTTTCGAGCACCGTGTGCGCCATCTCGGTGTTATAGGAAGTCCAGAAGGCCCAGCCACTGCTCGGACCTTTGCCGGTGGAACCCAGATCCCAATCAAAGGGCGGCGTCAGGATTTGCCACCCAACCGACATCTTGCCCGTCTTCGGATCGACCTTGATCCCGCTGACCATGCCGTTGAATTGCGTCGCGTAGTCATTCGGATCGGCGACGCGTCCTTTCGGCAGCGGCACGGAGAAACGCGTCGCGACGAGGATATACTCCGTGTTCTCGGTCACAAACGAGGAGCCATGGTTTCCCATCGAGTTTGGGATCGGGCCGAGAATTTCCTTCGTCTTGAAGTCGCGCAGATCGATCCGCGCGACGCGGTTGTTGGCATTGTCGTTCACGAAGAGCCAGCGACCGTCATACTCGCTGTCGGTTTGCGAGAGGCCTGGATGGTGGACATCACCCCACGTGTAATCACCCATCATTTTCTTCGTGGCCACATCGTAGCCATAGCCGGTGCCTGAGGAGGGCGAGAAGACCGGGATAGTTACGATATGCCGCATCGATGGAATTCCCGCGACAAAAACCTGGCCCGAGTGGCCGCCGGAATAGAAAAGATAATACTCGTCCAATTGGCCGGGCGGGACATAGGACGCTTGCGCGTTGGCCGCCTCGTCCCCGGTTAATTTCGTCTCCCTGGCACCGTCTTTCTTACAACCGTTAAAGGCGAAGAGAGAGAGGCTCAACGCGATCAGCGTGATGACTCGAGATGGTTTTGGTTTCATGTGGTGGGTGAGTTTGGTTACCTGCGACAAATCACTGCTTCACGCTCATGATTCCGTGCATGCCACTGGCGTAATGGCCGGGAAAGGCGCAGAGAAAGACGTAATCACCGGGAACGTACGGAGCGGTGAAAGTAATCGTGTCGCTTTCACCCGGTCCCAGCAGCTTGGTGTTCGCGATCACGGACGTGGCGAATTCCGGTGCGATATAATCCTGCGCCGCGTGCATTGAGCCGTCATCGAGAAATTTTTGCACATTGGTGTTCTGCTTTAAGACAATGAAGTTGTGCCCCATCGACGCTTTCGGAGACGTGCCGACATTCGTTAGGGTAACGGACACCTTCTGACCGGGCTTCACTTCGAAGGCGGTCAGGTCGTACTTCATCTTGTCATCTGCCGTAATCTTTACCTCTTTAGGCGGGGCCTCAGGCGCGCGGGAACAACCCGTAACCGAAAACAGAAGGGCGCTGCAACCAAGCCCAAGAATGGAAAGTGGGATGCTGAACTTGTTTCTCATGAGATGCAGTGTGAGGCGACGCGCGCAGCGAAGCTTTGATCCAGGTCAAGGTTCGGGAAGATTTCCGGTGCCACAATGAAGCCATGTTGAAGTCTCGATTCTTCCGGCGCTCACCCGATCTTGCCATTTGTGCGCCAGGAATTGCGCTGGCTCTCGGCGCGGCGCTTTTCCTCCTCACTGCCTGCGGAGAAAAATCCGAACGGGTCGCCATCTCGACTCATCACTACAAAGCGCGCGGTCTCATTCGCGGTCTCCCGCCCGATCACAAAACGATCGACGTCGAACACGAAGACATACAAGGATTCATGCCGTCGATGACGATGCCCTTCGAAGTGCGCGACGAGAAGGAGGCGCGCGGCTTACAAATTGGCGACGCGATTTCCTTCCGTCTCAACGTGACGCAACGGGATTCCTGGATCGATCGCATCCAGAAAATCGAGGCCAGCCGGCTCCACCTGCCACGACCTTCGCCTCCTCCAGTATCCGAGACCAACGCGAAGCCGCGTTTACGCGAAGGCGACCAGATGCCGGCATTTCAGTTGATCGATCAAGACGGGAAGCAGCTGACCTTGGAAACTTTTCGCGGCCATCCCTTCATCGTCACGTTCATCTTCACGCGCTGTCCCCTGCCAAACTTCTGCCCCCGCATGTCGCAAAATTTCGCCGAGCTACAGAAAGCGATTCAAGCTAAGCCTAACGAGGTGGCGGCCGCGCGGTTGCTGAGCATTTCCTTCGATCCGAAATTCGACACCGCTGCAGTCCTCAAACAATACGCGCAACACGAAGGGGCCGACCCCGCCATTTGGAAATTCGCGACCGGCAAACCAGAGGAAATCGAACAATTAACGAAAGCCCTTTCCATTTTTGTTCAGCCAGAAGGCGGAACTATCTCCCACAGTCTTGCGACCGCACTGATTGATCGTACCGGCAAGGTCGCCAAAATCTGGCGCGGCAATAGTTGGACCCCCGGCGACGTCATGACCAAATTGGCGAGAATGCCAGGCGAATCGCGGCCGTAATTGCGCAATCGAATGGTTCGTGGCGTAGGACCGAGCCGGTCTCATCAATAAACTGGGCGGGAAATAGAACGCATTTCGGCGTTGCTATTGTTCAGATCGTTTCGCTGACGCTCTTTATTTCAAGTAGATCCTGAATCCGCACTGCCGCCGGGCCTCTGATCGGGAAGTGCATAAGATAAACGCGCGCGCCCTCGATGTCCGTTTGCCATCCCCAGTCGCAACTGCGACTCCCTCGAAAGGTGTTGAAGGCGATTTTTCCGATGAAGCAAGCCACCTTCGGCCGATAGGTCCTGAGCGCCTTCAAGAGGCGGCGAATGCCGGGCTGTTCTTCGCCTTTCTTTAGTTGCGTGACGTCCACCGTGGGACGGTCCACGAGATTGAGAAAGTTCAACCCATATATCGGTTGGAACTTTTGCTCATAGATGATCCTCAACGATTTGTCGCTTCTTAGATCGCTCTCCGCTTCCCGCAACAATCCGGCGCGGTTCAGCAGGTACCAAAACATCTTGTTATTGGAAAACGGCACGCCGCGCCGGAAAGATCCGGGATGCGGGTTGATTCCTACGAATAGAATTTTGGCACCTTTGGAGAGCTTGTAACGGATCACTTCTCACTCCGCTTCTTCTTTTCTTTGGCATAGCTGAACTCAGCTTGCTCCGAAGTTACCGGTGGATAAGTCAGCACTCCCTTTCGCACTCGCGCGAATGGCGTGAGCCGGTGAAGCTGCCGCTGGGTCGGCGTCATGATGTCTTCCACCCGCAATCCCCGGATCGTCAAGGCATCGCCGATAAGTGAGCGATGACAGCGCCACGGCACTGCTTCCGCACACATGATCGCGACCCGTTCCTGGCCCGCGAGTTCGATTAAGTGATCGAAGTTTTCTGCGAATTCCGTCGTCTGCATGTAGTCGGCATAGCCGCGAAAAGAAGCGTTGCGCCAACCTAGGTTTGGCGAATCCGGTTTGGCATGGCGCAATCCCCCGAGCCCGGGCAGATGCACATATTTTATTCCCGCTTTGCGCAAGGATGCCGGCAGCGAAGTCTTATTGAACTGCGGATTATGACGCGACTTCGGTATCGTGCGCACATCTGCCACCAGGGTCACACCGTGCGCCTGAAGCAGCGCAATAAATTCTTCGATCGGACGGGTGGAATGACCCACCGTAAGAACCGCCTGCTGTTCCACCGGTCTCTCTGTCGCCTCCGTTGTAACAACGGGGAAGCTCTTAGAGTTTTTGCGCGACCGAATCATCGCTGTAACGGAAACCGCGGGCACGTAGTTCCTCCTCCCGATGATAACGTTCGCGCGCCGCTAGAATGGCCGAGCGACCGAGGTAACCGACGACCTTCTTCTCGTTCGTCCGCTCGACTACCGGCAAACGACCGATGTCATGCCTTAACATGCGCGCGACGGCGTCGTGCAAAGTCTCGTCTGGATAAGCCAGCCGCAGGTTCGTCGAGCCCGCGTCAAGCACGGTCAGAGTTTCATCATGCGAACGATCGAACGCGCGGACCACATCACCGCGTGTGATGATGCCGGCCAGCTCGCCCTGCTCATTCGCCAGCAAAGTTCCCTGATAGGTGCAAACCAGCGGATCGCCGCTCGCGATCCGGGCCGCGTAGCGCGGCAGCGGCGTGCTGCCCGGGATGAGTGGCACATCCGTTTCCATCACATCGCGCACCCGCATCATCTCGAGCACATCCACGCTGTATTCGCGCGCGATATGCTGGCCGCGCCGCGCCAGTTTTTCGGTCAAAATGGAACGCTTCATCAGCAGCACAGTGACGGCGAGTCCGGCCACCGATCCGCAGAGCAGCGCGGGCAACGCATTGATATCATGCGTCAATTCAAGAAGGAAAAACATGCCGGTGAGCGGCGAACGCATTGTCCCACCCATGATCGCGGCCATTCCCACCATCGCCCACAGACCCACATCACCAACGGGAATAAACTGCCCGATCCCCGCGCCGAGCGCGCCACCGATGATGAGCAACGGCGCCAGCACGCCGCCGGAAGTTCCCGAACCCAAGGCGATCGACCAGACCAAAGCCTTGCCCAACATTAACCCGAGCAAAGCGGCGCCAAGAATTTCGCCGCGCAACATGCCGTGAATTAATTCATAACCAACCCCGAGCACGCGCGGATCGATCCAGCCGCCGATGCCGACGAAGACCGCGCCGATTGCCGGCCACCACATCCAGTGAATGGGCAGTTTCAAAAATGCGTCCTCGCACAAATAAACCAGCCAGGTCAGCAATCCGGAGCCGAAACCGACGATAATGCCAATCCCGCACGCGACCGCGATCGCGCTAAAACCTAACGGCGCGTGACCAGCAATGGGAAAAATCGGCCCCGCGCCGATAAGCGGAATGCGCAGGAGCCAGGCGACCACTGACGCGACCGTCACCGGAATGAAACTGCGCGGACGCCATTCGAACAGCAGCAGCTCGACCGCGAGCATAGTGGCTGCGATGGGCGAAGCAAAAACCGCCGACATGCCACCGGCCGCGCCCGCCACGAGCAACGTCTTTCGTTCCGCCGAGGTCAGATGAAACAATTGCGCGAGGATCGAACCGAACGCGCCGCCCGTCATGATGATCGGGCCTTCCGCGCCGAACGGGCCGCCGGTTCCGATCGAGATCGCCGACGAGATCGGCTTGAGCAACGCCACCTTCGGCTGGATCAAACTGCCGCCGAGCAGGATCGCTTCGAGCGCTTCGGGAATGCCGTGGCCGCGAATTTTCTCCGAACCATAACGCGCCATCAACCCAATGACGAGCGCGCCGACTACGGGCGCGAGAATCACCCACGCGCCGAGATGATTGTGCTGCAGAGAGCCGAGCACCGGCGAAAAGCGCTGGAAGAAAACCAGGTTGGTGATTTCGGCGATGAGCCAGAGCAACGCTTTCGCCACCAGCGCGCTGATCAGACCTACCGGCACGGCGAGCGCAACCAGCAAGAGCATGCGCCCATCGGTGCGGAAATCACCGAGTAAAGTCTGCGAAGTTTTATGGCCGGACATTCATACTCGCGGGCGCATGGACGGTCAGCGAGTGCCGCTAATTTCAGCAATTCGCCGCTCTCCGCAAATCGCGTGTAAGAGCAGCTTGCCTTGTCCCAGTCTTTGAATCCGGGGAAAATCTGCGCCATCTGTGGATGAACCATGGCGTTTGAAAATAACGAGCTGCTCTTCGGATCTGATCCGACGCCGCGCATTGTCGCGATTGAGCTGGGCGACACCGGCACGGTGCGCGTTTATCGCCGCGAGAAAAATGGCGACACTGCCGTCGACGTGGAGCCATTTCGTCCGTTCGTGTGGGTGGATGGGGATGTCGCTGACCTCGGCCTCGCCAATGCGGAGAAGCTCGCGGGCGATTTGAAATATAACTGGCTCGTTACGGTCGAGAGTTGGAAGGAATTGATCGCGCTGCGGAATGGATTGAAGAGCGCTGGCCGCTCGTTTTTCGCCTTCAGCGATCCGGTGCAGCATTATCTCACGGCGACGGGGCGCACCTTGTTCAAAGGCATGGCGCCGGAAGAAGTGAAGCGCTTGCAGATCGACGTGATCGCTGACGACCAGATCATGGCGATCGCGCTGTCTGATAATTCCGGTTGGGATGAATTAATCGTGGTCGATCCGAAAAACGCCGACGCATCGGAGCACGCCGCGCTCAAGCAACTAACCGCGCTCATTAAACAGCGCGATCCCGACGTGATCGAAGGTCACGATTTGTTTCGCGTGCATTTGCCGTTGCTCGTGGCCCGCGCGCGCAAAGCGAAAACGAAATTGAATTGGGGTCGTGGCGGCGGCTTTCTCCGCTCGCGTCCATCGCGGCTGCAAATCGCGGAGAAGACGATCGATTACCCGAAGTTCACCGTCGACGGCCGACATTTCGTCGACACGTTTTTGCTCGCGCAATTTTACGATGTCGGCATGCGCACGCTTTCCGGTTTCGAGCGCGCGGAAGTAGCGGAGCATTTTGGCTTTTGCGAAAACGCCGATCTCTCGCAACTCGCCGGCAAGGAATTGGCACGCGCCTACGACGCCGGCAGTGAGCGTTTTAGACAGCGCGCTCTGTGCGCCGTGCGCGAAACGCGCGCCGTCGCGGAATTACTCAGCCCGAGCTATTTCGTGCAGGCGCAAATTTTTCCCTACAATTTCCAGGACGTGATCGTGCGCGGCAACGCCACCCGCATCGACGCGCTTTTCCTGCGCGAATATTTTCGCCAGCGCCACAGCATTCCCGAGCTGCCGCTCGCGCGCGGTTTCGAAGGCGGCTACACCGACATTTTCTTCACCGGCGTCGCGCGCAATGTCTGGCACTGCGATATCGCTTCGCTCTATCCGTCGGTCATGCTGCAGTTCGATTGCTTTCCGCAAACGGACGAGCTGCAAATTTTTCGCCATCTCCTCACCGATCTCCGCACTTTTCGACTCGAGGCGAAGGCGAACATGCGTGCGGAAAAAGATCCGGCGCGGCAACGGCATTTCCATGCGCTGCAAAACACGTTCAAGATTTTGATCAACAGCTTCTATGGCTACCTCGGTTTCGGGCAGGGACATTTCGCTGATTTCGATGCCGCCGCGCGCGTCACGCAAATCGGTCGCGATTTGCTCAAGCAAATGATCGAGTGGTTGAAAATGCAGGGCGCGCAGGTCATCGAGGTCGATACCGACGGCATCTATTTTGTGCCGCCGCCGAACGCCGACGCGGAAAAATTGCGCGACACGCTCGGCCAGGAACTGCCGGCAGGCATCGAAGTCGAGTTCGACGAGCAATTCGACGCCATGTTCAGCTACAAGGCGAAGAACTACGCGCTGCTCTCGCGCGACGGCGAAGTGACGATCAAGGGGGGCGCGCTGAAGTCGCGCGGACTCGAAAAATTCCAGCGCGTTTTCCTCGAACAGATGATCAAGCTCATCATGCGAGGAAAGTCGGAAGCGATCGTTAGCCTACGCGATCAGTTTGAGAGCGAAATTCGCCGCGGTGAAATGCCGATCGAAATGCTGATGAAGACGGACACGTTGCAGGATTCGCTGGAGAAATATCGCCAGAAAATCGCGGCGGGCGGGCGCAATCGCGCCGCGGCCTACGAGCTGGCGCTCGCGAGCGGTCGTAATTTCAAACCGGGCGATCAGATTAGCTACTACGTAAAAGCGACGCCGAAAAAAGTAGCGGCTTACGAAGCGGCGAAACTGGCGAGCGAATTCGATCCCAACCAGCGCGATGTGAACGTGGACTACTACATCGCGAAGTTGAACGAGCTGGTGAAAAAATTCGGCGGTCGCGGAGCGCCGGCTGTGGCCGAGCAGGCGAGCCTCGGCCTTTAACGCGGCGGCTGGAGCAAATTTTCGTCGTGCAAAGCGCACAGGGATGATTCTTCCCGCGCGGTTCCGCGACCGGCGGCAATTTTCGCTCGGTGGATTCGAAAAATTTGCGTCCACCTACCCGGGGGCCGCGGAGTCCTCAGCGAATCTGTCGTGATGAGTCCGATTATTCATGCGGCGTAAGTTCCGGCTGTTCCCGACCAGAAGGCCACACGCATTTCGGTGCGTGTGGCTTTTGATTTTATGCGCCAGCAGCGTACTTGGCTATCAGCCGGCAGAGCGCGTCGGCTATGATCTGGTCGTCAATTCCGGCACGCCGGCGGCGCGCAGTTTCCGATTAAGCGCCGCGAGGTCGTCGCTCAAGAATTTACTCCAGCGCTCCCGAGTCGCTCCCGCGTCGCGGACGACTTCCGGCACCGCGGCCTGCAGCCGAGGCGTCGGTGCGGCATCGGTCCCCTCGATAATTCCGAACAAGTCCCGCAACCGCCGCAGCACGTCGAGACTGATTGGCTCGCCCGGGCGCGGCTGCGGTGGAGCGAACGTCATGAGCTTCTTCGCGAATTCATCGAGCTGCGCTTTCAACGCAGGGTCGCCAGCGCGCTCTTTCGCTTTCTCAATTTGCTCGCTCAACGCGCTCAGCTCCTTCTCGATCTCTTCCAGCGGTGGTCGCGCATCGTAAAGTTTCCGCGCGAGATCGAACTGCATCTGCAATTCTGCCGCCGTCGCCTTGATTCGCGGATCCATCTTCAACCGCAGCGGCTTCGTGAAGCTTTGCCCATTCGCCGTCAGCACCACGGAATAATCGCCCGGCATCGCCCACGGCGATGTTGCTTCCGGCGCGGTCTGATGCGGAACCGCCGCGATCGGATAATCGGCCTTCGCGCCAGCGAGCGGCGGATAATGCATGTCCCAGAGAAAGCGGTGCAAGCCCGGCTTGGTCGAGAGCGTTTGCGGCGGGCGCAGCCAATACATCGGCACCTTCACCTCCGCCGCGTCAGGCAACACGATCTTATCGCTGCTCGCGTAACGACGCACCACCGCGCCTTCGGCATCTTTGATTTCCAACACGACTTCGCCGGTGAACGTGTCGGCTAACGTGTAATCGATCATCGCGCCGTCGGGCGGATTTTCTCCTGTCGGCTCATCCGGCGGCAGCGGCGTATCCGTATTCGTGTCCCAACGCACGCGCAGCGCGACTTGCGGCGACAGGAGCGCCGTCGAGCGCGCACCCACCGCGAATTGCCACAGCGGCGTGATGTTATCGAGAATCCAAAAGCCGCGTCCGTGCGTCGCGACGGCGAGGTCGTCGTCTTTCACCATCAGATCGCGCACCGATGTGGCCGGCATGTTCAAGCGCAGCGAACGCCAATTTTCTCCGTCGTCGAACGACACATAGACAGCGCGCTCGGTGCCCGCGAAGAGCAAGCCTTTCCGCTGCGTGTCCTCGCGCACCACGTTCATGGGATTGCCATCCGGAATGCCGCGCACGATTTCCTGCCAGGTCTTGCCGGCATCGTGCGTGCGAAAAATATGCGGGCGCAAATCATCGATGCGCAGCGCATTTACCGCAGCGTAAGCGGTGTTGGCATCGAAGTGGCCGGCATCGATGATCGAGAATTTTTGCCACGCGCTGATCTGCGGCGGCGTGACGTTCTGCCAGGTTTTCCCGCCATCGGTGGTGAGCTGAATGAGCCCGTCGTCCGTCCCCGCCCAAATGCGTTTCACCTCGAGCGGCGATGGCGCGACGGCGTAAATCACGCCGCGCTGTTTCGCTTCCGCCTCATCGCGATATTTGCCGATCGATTTCGGCAGCTCGTAAGTCTTGCGCGTGAGATCGGCGCTGATCTGCGTCCAATTTTCCCCGCGATCGCGCGTCTGCCAGAGTGTGTTGCCGGCGAAAAACAGCAGATGCGGATCGAGCGGCGAGAACACCACCGGCTCCGTGCGCAACACGCGAAAATCCGGCGCGCGCAACGCCAGCGGAAAAATTTCCTTCGCCTGTCCCGTGCGCCGGTCGTAACGGCTCAACTTCCCGCCGTAGACGATTTCCGGTTCGAGCGGGTCGGCTACCACATAACCGTATTCTTCCGCCGCGACGGGATGCCAGTCGCGAAACGTAATCGCGCCATCGTTGCCGCGACTCGCGATGCCAACCGACCCGCTCTCCTGTTGTCCGCTGTAAAGCCGGTACGGAAACGAATTATCCGCGCTCACGTGATACAACTGCGCGGTCGACTGGTTGTACCATGAGCTCCACGTCTCGCCCCCGTTCACGGTGACGATCGCGCCTTGATCGCTGCCGAGCAGAATGATCTTGGGATCATTCGGATTCACCCAAACGCTCTGGTAATCGTCGCCGCCGGGCGCGCCGCGCCAGCCGGTCCACGTTTTGCCGCCGTCGCTCGATTTCCAGCAAACGACGCTCGCGGAATAAACGACGTTCGCGTTCGTCGGATCGAACCGGACTACCGCGAGATCGCCGCCGCCGATGCGCGCCGCGGGCCGCGCGTCAGCCGACGCGATCTTCCAATTTTCGCCGCCGTCCTCGGAGCGAAAAAGTTTCGCGCCTTTCTTTGTCGCAATCGCCGCGAGCAAAATGTTCGGCGCACTCGGCGCGATCGCGATGTTAGCCTGCACGATGTCGGTGGGCAGCGTCTTGGTTAATTGCTTCCAGGTCGTGCCGCCATCCATCGATTTGAAAATGCCGCCGCTCGTTCCGCTCCAACTGCCGTCTTCCCAAGGACCTTCACGCGCCTCCCACAACGTCGCGTAAACAACGGCCGGATTGCTCGGATCGATCTGCACATCCTGGCCGCCGGTGTTCTCATCCTTATAGAGAACCTTCTCGAAATTTTTCCCGCCATCGAGCGAACGGAAAATGCCGCGCTCTTCGTTCGGCCCATAGGGATGACCCGCGACCGCGACGAAAACGCGATCGGGATTTTTCGGATCGATCGCAAGCTGCGCGATCTGTTGTCCGTCGCGCAGACCGAGATGCGTCCATGTTTTTCCCGCGTCCGTCGATTTGTAAACGCCGTCGCCGACGGACAAATCCGGCCGATGCAAACCTTCGCCGCTGCCGACGTAGATGACGTTGGCATCCGAGAGCGCGACGGCAATCGCGCCGACTGACCCCGTCGGCTGATCATCGAAAATCGGCTGCCAGGTGCGGCCGTAATCGTTCGTCTTGAAAACGCCGCCGTTGACCTGCGCCATGTAGAAAACGTTCGGCTGCGAGGGCACGCCACAAATCGCGCGCACCCGCCCGCCGCGATACGGCCCGATGTTTCGCCAGCGCAAGGCGTCGCCAAAATCCGGATCAAGTGGCGCGGCGACTACGCTCTGAACAACGACTGCAAAGATCAGCCAGCGCATGATACGCATAGGCCGCAAACTCCGCGCGTCTCGCAGCTTCGGCAAGATCGCTGACGTTTTGTGCGGCGCGGCGAATGCGCACGTGCTTATACTGTTCGCTCCGCGTGAAGAAACTCGTTGCGCTATTGATTCCACGATCCGTCGTTAGCCGACACGATCTGCCGACGATCGATCAGGTGATGATCGAAGAACGCGCGACCGCGTTCACCAAGCGCAGCATCAAGACCTCGGCGAAAATCGAGGGTCTCAAGCTCGCGACCTCGATGATGGATCTGACCACGCTCGAGGGAAAAGACACGCCAGGAAAAATCGCGTTCCTTTGCCGCAAAGCGATGCAACCGCTGCCGCCAAGTTACGGCGTGCCGAGTTGCGCGGCCGTCTGCGTTTATCCGACTTTCGTGCGCATCGCGAAAAAATTTCTCGGCGTTTCCAGCGTGCGCGTGGCGTCTGTGGCGACGGCGTTTCCGAGCGGTTTGATGCCGGTAAAATTAAAATTACAGGAAGTGCGCGGCGCCGCGCGCGACGGCGCGGACGAGATCGACATGGTGATCAACCGCGGCGATTTCCTCGCTGGCGAACACGCGCGTGTTTTCGACGAAATCGCGGCCACGAAAGAAGCGTGCGGCGCGGCGCATCTCAAAGTCATTCTCGAAACGGGCGAACTGCAAACTTACGACAACGTGTGCCACGCCAGCGAACTCGCCATGCGCGCTGGCGCCGATTTTATCAAAACGTCGACCGGGAAAATTTCGCCGGCCGCCACCATGCCGGTCACGCTCGTCATGCTGGAAGCGATCCGCGATTATTTTTACGACACCGGCCTGCGCATCGGCATGAAACCGGCCGGCGGCATTCGCACCGCGAAACAAGCGCTCGCCTACCTCGTGATGGTGAAGGAAACGCTGGGCGACGATTGGCTCACGCCCGAACTTTTCCGCTTCGGCGCCAGCACCCTCGTCAACGACGTCCTCATGCAGATCGTGAAGGCTGTCGAGGGCAACTACCAGAGCAGCGATTACTTCTCGCTTCCGTGAGCGCGTGAAATTTTAGAAAGTAAAACATGGCCAGGAAGAAACGGGCGCAGATCATCGTCGTCGACAAGCACAGGGACGGTCGCGTCGAAATTCCGCGCGCTAATCGAATTCTGAATTTCGGCGACAGGTGGAGCTACGCGCCGGCGCCGGAGGCGAATAATTACATCACGGTGCGCGAGCGTTACGGGCTGTTTCTCGATGGCGAATTTGTGAAGCCTCGATCGGGGAAATATTTCGATTCCATCAATCCGGCGACGGAGGAGAAATTGGCCGAGATCGCGTCGGCTAACGCCAAGGATGTCGACCTCGCGGTGAAATCCGCGCGGCGTGCCTACGAAAAAACGTGGAGCAAAATGCCGGGGCGCGAGCGCGGGAAATATCTGTTCCGCATCGCGCGATTGATTCAGGAGAAAGCGCGGGAGCTGGCCGTACTCGAGACGATGGACGGTGGCAAAACGATCAAGGAATCGCGCGATGTCGATCTGCCGCTGGTGGCCGCGCATTTTTTCTACCACGCGGGCTGGGCCGATAAATTAGCTTACGCGTTCCCGGGACGCACGGTGCGGCCGCTCGGCGTCGCCGGGCAAATCATTCCCTGGAATTTTCCGCTCTTGATGGCCGCGTGGAAACTCGCGCCCGCGCTCGCGGCGGGAAACACCTGCGTGCTCAAACCGGCGGAGACGACGTCGATCACCGCGCTGCATCTCGCGGAAATTTTTCAGCAGGCGGAATTGCCGGAAGGCGTGGTCAACATCGTCACCGGCGCGGGCGAAACAGGCAGCGCGCTCGTTAGCCATCCCGATGTCGACAAGATCGCGTTCACCGGTTCGACCGACGTGGGCAAGCGCATCGCGGCGTCGCTGGCGGGCACGAAAAAGAAACTCACGCTCGAACTGGGCGGCAAGGCGGCGAACATTATTTTCGAGGACGCGCCGCTCGACCAGGCGGTCGAAGGCGTGATCAACGGCATCTATTTCAATCAAGGTCACGTCTGCTGCGCGGGCTCGCGTTTGCTGGTGCAGGAAGGCGTCTTCACGCAAGTGATCCGCAAGCTGCGCGATCGCATCGCGACCTTGCGCGTGGGCAATCCGCTCGACAAAAACACCGACATCGGCGCGATCAATTCCAAGATGCAGTTGGAGAAAATTTGCGAGCTGGTCGACAGCGGTTTGCAACAAGGCGCGCAACTGGTGCAATCGCCCGCGCGTTTGCCAGCGAAAGGTTACTGGTATCCGCCGAGCTTTTTCACCGGCGTCACCGCCTCGCATCGCATCGCGCAGGAAGAAATTTTCGGCCCGGTGCTGAGCGTGATGACGTTCCGCACGCCGGAGGAAGCGATCGAGCGCGCGAATAACACGCCCTTCGGATTGAGCGCGGGCGTCTGGACCGACAAAGGGTCGAAGATTTTCAAGATCGTGAACAAACTGCGCGCCGGCGTGGTGTGGGCGAATACTTATAATAAGTTCGACCCGACGAGTCCGTTCGGCGGCTACAAAGAGAGCGGCTTCGGTCGCGAAGGCGGCCGCCACGGTCTGCTGCCGTACGTTTCGCTGAGCTAAGCTATTATTGCTCGACGCGGTGGTAAATGAACCAGTGCTGGGCGGAAAGCGGCGCTGCCGGAATCGTCTTCACCAATTCCCAGCGATGGGCGGGGCCGAACGCGATTTCGCGTGAAACGGGCACCGGCTCCTCGTAGGCTTCGCGTTGCGCGATGTACCATTCCGGGCCATTCGGCGGCGGCCAGTTTCCCTGCGCATAATAATTGACGCGCCGGCCCTGCAAGATGTCCCGGGTGTAAAAATAAAACACCGTCCCGCCGCGGAAATCCTGATCGCCGCCCACGGTGATGAGATATTCGATCGAGTTTTCGATAATATAATTCACCGCGGCAGCGTAATTGCCGTGGCCCTCCCGCATGAGGAGGGCGAGGCAGCGTCC
>JALYTV010000064.1 GCA_030854105.1 Verrucomicrobiota bacterium
CTTGCTCTACAATCCGGCGGCGGAGCGGAATTGCCGCCCGTTAGCCAACGTGTAAGGTGCGGACGATTCGGGCAGTTAGCTCAGCGGTAGAGCGGCACGTTTACACCGTGTTGGTCGGGGGTTCGATCCCCTCACTGCCCAGAGCCACGCCGCGCGCATGGAGCTCAATCATCTCTTTCTTTTTACCGCGGTAGCGACGGCGTTCATCGTTTTCGTGCGCAGTTTTCCGCTGCGCGATAATCGCGTGCGCTGGACTTCGCTCGCGGTGCTCATTATTTCCGGCGTCGCCTGGTTGACGATTCGACCGTGGGCGGGCTGGGTCGCAATCGTCGCCTGGTGCGCTTTGCTTCTCGTGCCCGCGCTCATTCTGCGCCGGCAAACGCGCGTGCCGTATTTGCAGAGTCGCCGGTTCAACATCACGCCCGTCGTCACCATTCTGATCATAGCCAACGCGATCGTGTTTCTCTGCGAAGTCTTTGCCGGCGGCTCGACCAATCCGGGTGTGCTGCATCGTTTCGGTGAACTCGATACCGACTTCGTCATTTACGGTCATCAATACTGGCGCATGGCGACGGCGCTCTTCCTGCACTACGGGTTCCTCCATGTCGCGGTGAATCTGCTCGCGTTGCAAGTCCTGGGACCTCCGCTCGAACGCCAGATCGGCTCGCTCGCATTCGCCGCCTGTTATCTCATCGCCGGTCTCGGCTCGAGTCTTGGCGTGGTGTTGGCGGTGCGTTGGCATTGGCTCGAGCCGCTGCAACTGGTCGGCGCCTCCGGTTGCGTCATGGGCGTGGTCGGCGCGTGGGGCGGTTTTCTGCTGCGCAATCGCCACCAGCCGATGGCGCGGCAGCGCCTTACCAGCGTGGCCATGATGGTCGCCATGCAGGTCGTCTTCGACGTCACGACGCCGCGCGTGAGCATGTCGGCGCACCTCGGCGGTTTGCTCACCGGCCTTCTCATCGCGCTGGCTATTCCTCGCCGGCTCACTCGCGGCACGTGATCCGCTCTTTCCCAATGCTGGCGACTTGCCGCGCCCGCTTTTCCTGACAGAATCCGCTCGCCTTTTCCCATGCCCACATTTCAAAGCTACAACGTCACGCCTACGCTGCCGGCCGCGCTCGAACCGTTGCGCGAACTCAGCTTCAATGTCTGGTGGACGTGGGAGCCGAGCGCGCGCCGTCTTTTCCGCCATCTCGACATCGAGCTTTGGGAAAAAACGAATCACAACCCCGTGCGCATGCTCCAGCTCTCGCGGCAGGCGCGGCTGGAGGAATTGGCGCAGGACAAAACTTATCTGCGCGAGATCAAAGCCGTTTACGACGCCTTCCAAAAATATCTCGCGCGCGAGGACACCTATGGCAAAACCGGCGCCGGCAACGCGCTGGCCAAGCCCGTCGCCTATTTTTCGGCAGAATTTGGTTTTCACGAATCGATCCCGAATTACTCCGGCGGCCTCGGCATTCTCTCCGGCGATCACTGCAAATCAGCGAGCGATCTTGATCTCAATTTCGTCGCGGTGGGTCTGCTTTACCGTCACGGTTATTTCCGGCAGGAAATCGACAAGGACGGCGTGCAACACGCGGTGCGGTTGAATCAAAATTTCCATCATCTGCCGATCCGCGAAGTGCGCGTGCAGGATGCGCCGCTACTGCTCTCGGTGCGCGTGCTCGATCGCGCTGTCTTTGCCAAAATCTGGCAGCTGCAGGTCGGTCGCATCAGCCTTTACCTGCTCGATACCGACGTGACGGAGAACAGCGCGGAAGACCGGCTCATCACCGCGCAGCTTTACGGCGGCGACCTCGAAATGCGCATGCGCCAGGAGATCGTGCTGGGTATCGGCGGCGTGCACGCGCTCAACGCGCTCAGCTTCGATCCCGAAGTTTTTCACATGAACGAAGGCCACTCCGCCTTCCTCGCGCTCGAGCGTATTCGCCGGCTCGTCAGCGAAAAGAAGCTCGATTTTTATTCCGCGCTGCAGGTCGCGGCCTCGGCCAACATTTTCACCACGCACACACCGGTCCCCGCGGGCAACGATTCTTTCCCGCGCGAGATGATGCGCAAATATTTCGGCTCGCTCGCGACAGAACTTAATTTGCCGTTCGACGAATTTTTCTCGTTCGGCCAATCGCGCGTAAACGCCACCGACCCGTTCAGCATGACGATTCTCGCCTTGCGCCTGAGCCGGCACTCCAATGGCGTCAGTAAATTGCACGGCGCCGTCAGCCGTGGCCTCTGGAAAGACGTATGGACGGGCGTGCCGGAGCACGAAGTTCCGATCACGAGCGTGACCAACGGCATTCACACCAAGACCTGGCTCGCGCCGGAATTTTCCGCGCTCTACGACAAGCATCTCGGCGATTGGGAGGAAAACCTCACCGACGAGAATTTCTGGCGGCGCGTCATGGATATTCCAGACAGCGCGCTCTGGCAGACGCATCAGCAATTGAAATCGCGCCTGGTGCATTTCGTGCGCGAACGGGTGCGGCGTCAGCGCGAGCGCGTGGGCGAATCGCCGGAGTCGATCCGCAACGCCAATCGCATTCTCGATCCGGAAATTCTGACCGTCGGATTCGCGCGGCGTTTCGCGACCTACAAGCGCGGCGCCCTTCTGTTCGGCGACGAAGAGCGCCTGCTGCGTTTGCTCAACGACACCACGCGCCCGGTGCAATTCATTTTCGCCGGCAAATCGCATCCGCGCGACGAAGGCGGCAAGGCGTTGATCCAGCAGGTTTACAAATTATCGCGCGACCCGCGTTTCCATAATCGCATCGTGTTCGTGGAGGATTACGACACCTACATCGCGCGCCGCCTCGTGCAGGGCGTCGATCTTTGGCTCAATAATCCCCTGCGCCCGCTCGAAGCCAGCGGCACCAGCGGCATGAAAGCGCCGCCCAACGGCGGACTCAATCTCAGCGTGCTCGATGGCTGGTGGTGCGAGAGCTACAACGGCAATAACGGCTGGGCCATCGGCGCCGATATTCTCGACGGCGACGTGGAATTCCAAAGCGAAGTGGACGCCTCGAGCCTCTATCAGTTGCTCGAAAACCAGATCATCCCGCTCTATTACGCGAAGCCCGACGGCAAGCTGCCGCTCGCATGGCTGCAACTCATGCGCGAGTCGATCCGCAGCGTGACGCCGATGTTCAACACGCATCGCATGGTGAAGGAATACACCGAGCGCCTCTACGTGCCCGCCGCCAAAGCGCATCGCGATTTTAGCGGCAACGGCTACGCGTCCGCGACCGAGCTCAGCCAATGGAAGTCGCGCATTCGCAAAGATTGGCCGCAGATTCGCATCGACGACGTGCAGGTCGCGAATGCCGATCGCCAGAATATTCCCGTGGGTGAAGCGCTCGAAGTCGGCGCGCGCGTCACGCTCGGTTCCGTCGATCCGCAACATGTGCGCGTCGAAGTTTACCACGGCGAATCCGATAACGGCGGCATCAAGAATCCGGCGATCACCGCGCTCAACCAGGTCGGGCGCAACGGCGACGGCAGCTACGTTTATCGCGGCTCCGTCCCCGCGTCCGAATCAGGCGCCTACGGCTTCAGCGTGCGCGTCATTCCCACGCATCCGAATTTGCAACAGGATCACGAGCTGCGGCTCATTACCTGGTCCTGATCGCGTCGGCTAACGACGCGATGTCGTTCGCCCAGCCGTAACTCTAGAGTCCACAATTCTCGATCGCGCCGTCGAGGCGGCCGAAGGTTGAAATCATAGGTCTTCCCCCTCGCATCGTCGTTGTGGAAGAGAAGCGACGGACTATGAATAGCGAACGTGACTATGCGATCCCGAGCAAAGCCAGCCAGCGAAGGATTGATCGACACCACCCGCATGGTAACCGCGAACGACGCGTCGAAGTCAACCTGCATGCAGTCTGCCGGCAGCGTGAATGGAGCGATGCTCTCGATGCGTAACACTTTGGCGCGAAGTCTAAACGATTGGCCGTGCGGCGCGCCTTCTGCGGCAAGAGTCGCAAACGCAAACGTGAGGAGCGCGAACAATCGGAACGTATCTCGTCGGTTACAAACGGAGGTCATTATTAGCGCGAACTTAAAATGGCTCAGCAGAAGCAGACACGAGATGCGAGCTTAGCGCTGTTTGATCGCGTCGGCTAACGACGGAATGTCGTTTGCCAAGCGTGCGCGCTGAATCATTTCCGGCGTGACGTCGACTGGAAACGGCAGCGTCGTTCGCTTTTTCTCCTCGCGGAAAACGACTTCGTCCCACTGGATGGACTCGATCGCGTGACCGAATTTTGCGATCGCGCGCCCGCGCAAAAACGCGCGCGTCGTTTCCGGCGGCGCAAAAATCGCGCGCTGAATTTCTTCGTCGCTCACCACGCGCCGCATCGAGCTTTGTCGCGTTAGTTCGTTAAACAGCCCGCGCTCGAGATCGACGTTGTGATATTCGAGATCGAGCGCCTGCAGCCACGGATCGCTCCACTCCAGTTTCTCCGCTTCGCGAAACGCGCTGAGCAAAGATTTTTTCGCGACCCAATCGACGCGATCCGCGCAACGCGTGACGTCGGCGGCGAGATCATCCAGCACGCGTTCCCATTCGCGCAGCGTCCACGCACCGTCGTCAGACGACGCGAGTTTGCGCGCCGCTTCGAGGTAAAGCCGCTGCACTTCGATCGCGGAAATCGTCCGGCCGTCAGCCAGCGCGATCATCCATTGGTAACTCTGATCGCGACTGATCGTCTTGATCGCTTCGATCGGCTGCGCGAATTCCACTGCCGGCGCGGCGTCCCGCTCGATCAACTCCAGCACCAGCGCCGTCGTTCCCATTTTCAACGCCGTCGCCCACTCGCTCATGTTCGCGTCGCCGACGATGATGTGGAAGCGCCGATACTTGCGCGCGTCCGCGTGCGGCTCGTCGCGCGTGTTGATGAGCGGACGCCGGTTCATGGTGTCGATACTCACGAGTTCGCTGAAAAAATCGGCGCGCTGCGAAATTTGATACACGCTGGGCGCGTTAGCCGACGCGCTCTCGGTTTCAATACCGAGCTTGCCCGCGCCGGCGAAAATCTGCCGCGTGACCAGGAACGGAATCATAGCCGACACGATCTGCGGCCACGGCGTGTCACGCCGCATCAGGAAATTATCGTGGCAACCGTAACTGTGGCCGACGAAATCGGTGTTGTTTTTGTAAAGGCGCACGCGCTGGCCCGCGGGCAAATGCGCGTTCCGCCGCCGCGCGCACTCGGCCACGATACGCTCGCCCGCTTTGTCCTGCGCCACGATCTCGCGCAGCGTCGAGCATTCCGGCGTCGCATATTCCGGATGCGCGTGATCGTTGTAAAAACGCGCGCCGTTCGAGAGCACGAGATCGCTTTTGATTTCCTGGAAACTAAGCGGCCGGCTGCGGTCGATCTCGTAATAAGCCGACTCGTCCGTGTCCTGCAGCAATTCCTTCGCGCGAAACCCGCGCGCATCCAGATGCGGATCCTCCTGCGCATAATTCCACTTCATCGACGCGCCATGCTCGGTGTAACTCCGCACCAGCGCGATCGACTCCGCCACCACATCGACCTGCTCCGCCCCATCGACGGTGATTCCATATTCCGTCTCAATCCCAAATACGCGCGGCATGCAAGAAGATAGAACGCGCGTTTCCCTTCAACTAATGCAATCGAAATCGGGCGAAAGATATTCGCCTTCCAACGCGACCGGCTATTCTGTTAACTCGATTCAAGAAACGATGCGCAAAATTCTCTTTTTCATCTTGATGAGTGTCGCTTTGTTAAGCGAAGGCTACGCGCGCGACGTTGACTTCGACGCCTTGCTAAAAAACCCGTCGAAGTACGACAGGCAAGAGGTCACGGTCACCGGTTTGCTTGAGGTTGGAGGTAGCGAGAACGGGCTTTGGCGAGAAGCACGCGCGCTGCAACGCAAAGACCTCCATCACTTCTTGCTTCTTGTTCCAAACCCAGGAAGAAAACCATTGCCTGGAACGAACTACTCGCCAGATGCCCCAGCAAATCTCCACTGGGTAAAAGTTACGGGCATTTTCGACAGAAGAATACAAGGACATCTCGGTTTTCTTTCATTCGGATTGTCCCAGCAGAATATCCAAGTATTATCAGGTCCCAGGCTCAAGCAGTTACTCCCAATCTTGGCATGGATCCGGAATGTTTCGGGCGTCGAAGCGAAGATCGATGTGCAAGCCGGAAACCAAGGCACGTTTTTTACCTTGAATAAAGATAGCCCTCCGGAGAGTGCGGCGATCGAGCGAGGAAGATTCACGGTTATTGCAAACGACCACGCAGACAGGCTACTCGCGAAGGCGGCTGTGATGTACTCAGAATCGGGCCGCTACTACGATCGCGACAAGCGGGCCTACTATTTCAATATCAAGAAGGGCGCGGTCGAAAGAGTCCTGCCGCAAGACGCCCGCGGCTGGGACTTTGACCCTTCGCCAGAACGTGACTAACCGGATTTAATCTTCATCCGCGCGAAATTTCTACGTGGCGGAGACGAACTCAGCGCGCGCGATCATCCATCTCGATATGGATTGTTTCTATGCGGCGATCGAGGTGCGTGATCGGCCGCAGTTGCGCGGGAAACCGGTCGGCGTGGGCGGCGCGCGCGATCGGCGCGGCGTGCTGACGACGTGCAATTACGAGGCGCGCAAATTCGGCGTGCGCTCGGCCATGCCGACATTTATGGCGCTGCAACGCTGCCCGCAGCTCATCGTTTTGCCCACGCGCTTCGATGTTTACCGGCGCGAATCCGCCGTCGTGCGCGAAATTCTTCATCGCTTCACGCCGCTGGTGGAGACGCTCTCGCTCGATGAAGCGTATCTCGACATCAGCGCGCACGCCGGTTCGCCCGCGGCGCTGGCGACGGAGATACGCGATCTCATTTTCGAAAAAACAAAGCTGAGCGCGTCGGCTGGCATCGGGCCGAATAAATTGATCGCGAAGATCGCAAGCGACCTGAACAAACCGAACGGCCAATTCGAAGTGGAAGCCGCCGATGTGCCGGCGTTCATGGCCGAGCTGCCGGTGCGCAAACTCTGGGGCATCGGCGCGGTCACGGGCGAGAAACTGGAGAAGCGCGGCATCGTCACCTGCGCGCAGATGCAGCGGCTCACGCGGCTGCAATTGCAGGAGATGTTCGGCAAATTTGGCAGCGAGCTCTACGAGCTTTGCCGCGGGATCGATCACCGCGCGGTCGAGCCGAATCGCGGACGCAAATCGCTCAGCACGGAGGAAACGTTCTCGCAAAATCTGACCACGCTGGAGCAATGCGACGAGAAAATGAGCGAGTTGTTTGAGGAACTCGCCGCCGATCTCGCGCAGAAAGCGTCGACGCGAAAGATCACGAAGATTTTCGTGAAATTAAAGTTCGAGGACTTCACGCGCACGACGGTGGAGCGCGCCGGCTTGTTGCCGGCTTTGGAAAATTATCGCCCGCTCCTCGAGGAAGGATTCTTCCGCGCCGAGAAAAGCGTGCGCCTCATCGGCGTCGGCGTGCGCTTCGCCGAGGGCGAGCCGGCGCCCGCGCAGCTCGCGCTGCTGTAGCGGCGCTCTATGAGCGTCGAGCCCTGACGATTTCGGCGGTCATAGACCGCCGCTACAAAATTCAGCTGGAAGCGTGCGCTACTTGAGGACCTCGTCGAGGTCGCTCTTATCATCGAGTAAAATCCAACTCACGATCGACAGCGGCAGGCTGCCGTTTTTGATGAGGTCGTCGTGGAACTGACCGAGCCGGAATTTGTCGCCCATTTTGTCGTGATATTTCCCGAGCAAATCCATGATCTGCCATTTGCCGGTGATGTACCAAATTTTCTGCGTGGGCGTGACCGCCGCGCCGGCTGCTTCACCTTCCGCCGCTTCCTTGTCGAGCCCGCCCGCTTCCATGAAATACTGCACCGCCTGCGCGAAGGTCCATTTGCCGGTGTGCAAATTCACATCGACGCCGATGCGCGCCGCGCGATAACGCGAGAGCCGCAAAATCTGCCCCTGCGCCGCCGAGCCATCCTTATAAAGACCGGTACGCATCAACATTTCTTCGCAGTAAAGCGCCCAGCCTTCGACGAAAACGCCGTTCTGATGCTGCCGGCGAATTTCATCCTTGAGATGTTTCGCGATCGAGAGTTGGAGGAAATGCCCGGGAATTCCTTCGTGCCCGAGAATCGGCCGCGGATCCTCGATGGCCGCGCGAATATAGAAATTCTTCGAGTGCGGATTGTAGGTCGGGATGAAATAGAAACCGGTCGCGTCCTTATCGTAAAGCCCGGGCGGATTCATGAACCCGCCGGGGCTCGTCGGCTTGAACGCTTCCGGCAACTGGCGAATCTCGAATTTTCCCAGGTAATCGGGCAGCGTGATGAGATGTTTCGATTTTAGAAAATCGATCATCTCCTGCTCCCGACTTTCGTACGCTTTCAAAAACGATTGCTGATCTTTCGGAATGTTTTTCGCGCGCGCCGGATTCGGATCGGCCATCGACGGGTCGGGCAGCAGCGCTTCCAGCGCGCGGTAACGCGCAAGCTCGGCGCGCCCGAGCATTTCGACCTGCGTGGCGTTCAACGGCAGGAGCAAGACGTGTTTGAGGTAGTAATTGTAATTTTCCTCGCCCATCGGCGCGAAGTCGGGCAACTGCGGCAACTGCTTTTCGAGCGCGTCGGCAAACGCATGGATGGATGCGATGGCGGCGGCGCGCGCTTTGTCGAAATCGGCGCGCTCGTTGGCCGGCAACGCCGCCGCCAGCGCGCCCGCGCTGTCTTGGAAGAGCGGATCGATCGCACGCGCGGAAGCGATAGCGAGCTGCGCGTAGAGTTTCACTGGCTTGCGCAGATTATTGAGCGCGTCGTCTAACATCGGCGGCATCGCCTGGAAACGCGCGGTCGCGGAGAGCGCGCGTTTCGCCGGCGTGTCATATTCTTTTTTTAGCAGCGAAAAAATCGCGCTCGTACATTCGCCCACGTAAGTGAGCGGATTCGTCTGCTCGAACTTCAACACGCGATCGCCGAACTCCGCTTCCTCAAGTTGGGCGCGAAAGAGCAGCCAATCGATACGGTCGTCCTTCGACCACGCCTCGGTTTTCATCGCGCGCACCTGGTCGAGCAATTGCCGCACGTGCGCCGCGCGGTCCGCAATCGCGTGTGCCGAGTAATCGGTGAGCCGATCGTCCCACGTGTGCAGACCCATTTCGCTGCTGCCGACGGGATAATTTTCGTTGCGCCAATTGTAATAATCGTCGGCCATCTTTCGCAGCGACGCGGGATCGTTCGCCGCCGTGCGCGCGTTCATCTCGATTTTCGGCGTCGCCTTCGTGATCAAAGCTTTGTCGGACAGATCGGGTTTGGATTGCGGCGAAGGCATCACGGCGATGAGCGTGCTGGCTAAGAGCGGAGTGGCTACGAGAACGGCGATCGTTTTCACGAGCCGATGGTGCACGCGCTCGCGCGCCGCGAAAAGTTCTAAATCACGCCGCCGAGGCCGCGCGGGAGATCGTTCGGACGCGCGCGCACCGGCGCGATTCTAACAACGTTCTCGGCGTTGTAGTCGAGCAGCTTCAGCCAGTCCTCGGTAATATCCGTCGGCGGGAAGATGTCATTTTCGGCGAACTCGATATTGAAGGCCAACTGCAAATCCTGCTCGGTGATTCCGACAGTCATCTCGACTTCGCTGGCGCTTCGCTCAGGATGACTCGCAATCGCGCGCTTGATCGCGAGCGCTTTCGCGCGCTCCACCACCGACGCGATGATCGCGCCGCTTAACAAATCGCTGCGATACAAAGTTTCCTTGCGTCCGCTGCGCAACGTCACTTCGAGGAAACGATTTTCATCGCGCCGGACAAACTGCCAGTCGACGAAACGCTCCACCAATTTATCCACAGCCGACCCGATGTTGCCCGCTTCCTTCGCCAGCACGCCGTCGTAGGGCAGATCGTTGGTAAGATAGATGCGATAAATTTCTCGCGCGCCCTCCTTGTTCGGCCGGTTCACTTTGATTTTTCGATCGATGCGGCCGGGTCGCAAAATCGCCGGATCGATCAAGTCCGCGCGATTCGACGCGAGAATAATGACGACGTCGTGCAGCGAATCGATGCCATCCATTTCCGCGCAAAACATCGGCACCAGGGTGGAGAGAATATTCGAGTAACGCGATGAGCGCCGCGTGCCGAGAATGCTCTCCGCTTCGTCGATGAACAGAAACGGCATGAAGCCTTCGCGGCACTTCTCGCGCGCGTTCGCGAAAATTTCGCGCACGATGCGCTCCGATTCCCCGACCCACATGTTCAAAATTTCCGGGCCTTTCACGTGCATGAAATATTCGCGCGTGTCGGCGCCCGTTTTCTCGCGCAATTGCCGCGTCAGATTATAAGCGGCAGCCTTCCCGATCAGCGTTTTGCCGCAACCGGGCGGACCGTAAAGCAGAAATCCTTTCGGCGTAGCGTGATGAAATTTCTCGAACAATTCGGGATGCAAGAGCGGCAATTCGATCGCGTCTTTGATGCCGCTGATCGCTTCCTCCTGCCCGCCAACCTGCGACCACGGCAGCTCGGGAATCTGATCGAGATAATGATCGCGCGAGCCGGCCGCGCTCATGCGTTCGAGCGCGATGCGATAGCTCGGATCGACGCGTACTTCGTCGCCTTGCTTGAGTGTCGTTTTCGCGAGCTCGGAGGAACGCTGCAACACCAGCGACTGCGAGCCGAGCTCGTTGCCGACACGCAAACGATCGTCGCCGATCACTTCGGTAATTTTCGTCACCGGGCCCGCGGTTTCAAAACCAATCTCGCCGACAATGACGTAAGCTTCGTTGACCAGCACGCGCGTTCCCTTCTTGAGTGACTTCAGCGCGATGCGCGGATCGACGTTGCAATAATAATCGGAGCCGCCGACGACGATGTGCGCCGTTTCTTTGCTCACCGCTTCCAGAAAAGTGCCGATGCGATTCGCCGGCGCGGTGACTTTGCGCACGATTTCCTCGAGCTTCTCGATGGCGGTGCGCGCTTCCACGAACGTTTCTTCGCGCGCGGAAATTTCCATGCGCAGCTCGAGCAACTCGCGGCGGACAGCATCGCCCGGCGGCAAGACGGCGATGAGCAAATCGATGCGCTCGAGCAAATCGTATTCCCCTGTGTCCGGCGCGTCGCTCATCGGATTCCCTGTGCGCAGGAAACATAGGCAGCGCGATTTATTCGGCAATGGCGCGAGCGACTCGCGCGGTGGATCGCGATCTCCGAGCGCGATGTTTTCGCCGCAGGCCAAAACGCGCTCGGAGATCGCGCCTTTTCGACACCCGCTGTTAGACTACCCGATCTGAAAATGGAAACGCCGCCGCCTTTGCCGCCCGCATTACCGACGTCGCCGCGCTATGCCGGCTTCTGGATTCGTTTCGTGGCCAGCGTCATCGACACCGTTTTCCTGAGCGTGCTGCTCCTGCCTTTGCTGTGGGCTTTCTACGGCGACCAATTGCGCACGATGATGACGAGCGTGGCTAATCTCAATCTCGAGCAAATGGCGAATATCAAGAGTGGCCCGGCCGACTTGCTCGTCGACGTCGGCCTTGCGCTAATCGTAATCACTCTCTGGCGATTGGTGCGCGGCACGCCGGGGAAATTATTGCTCGGGCTGCGCGTGATCGACGAACGCACGGGCGCGAATCTGAGCTGGGCGCAAAGCGTCGTACGCTACCTCGGCTATTTCGTGTCGCTCTTGCCGCTGGGCTTGGGGTTTTTCTGGGCCGCGTTCGACCCGCGCAAGCAGGGTTTCCACGATAGAATGGCGCGCTCGCTCGTCGTCCACGCGAAATAACGCGGACGCGCAAAATCGGTTGAAGCGCATCGTCTCCGAACCTATCGTGGCGACGCTTTTCCCCGGAGCAAACGAGGAGTCTTAGCTCAATTGGTTAGAGCGCCGCCCTGTCACGGCGGAGGTTGCGGGTTCGAGCCCCGTAGACTCCGGATGACTTCATCGCTCCCAGCCATGTTGCTCACCGGTCCCGGCGAGCGCGCGTTGAAATTCGTCGACAAATGGAAAGGGTGCGCTTTTTCTCGTCGAGTTGAAATCGAAATGGCAGAGCGAATTCACGCCCGCGGAACTGCGCCGGCTGCGCGCGCTCAAAACGCCCGCCGGCATTCAACGCTTTCTCGACGCCATGCCGTATCATCTTGCCGACACCGCGTGGTCGCCGCGGCGCGTTTTGCGCGAGAAAACCTCGCATTGCCTCGAAGGCGCGATCTTCGCGGCGGCGGCGTTGCGCGTGCTCGGTTTTCCGGCGCTGCTGTGGGATCTTGAGGCCGAGCACGATACCGATCACGTGATCGCGCTGTTTAAGATCGACGGTTGCTGGGGCGCGCTCGCGAAATCCAATTTCACGAGCTGCCGTTATCGCGAGCCCGTTTACCGCACGTTGCGAGAACTGGCCATGAGTTATTTCCACACCTACTTCAATCTGCGCAACGAGCGCACGCTCCGAAATTTTTCGAGACCCGTTGATCTCGCGCGTTTCGACAAACAAAGCTGGATGACGACGGACGCTGAAGTCTGGTTCATCGCGGAACATCTTTGCGACATTCCACACACGCCGTTGCTGACGGTGGCGCAGATTCGCCGGCTCACGCGCGTCGACGCGCGCACGCGCACCGCCGACATGCTCGGGCATCGCACGAAGGATTAGCGAAGATTCCGCTGGTCGCGTTCCACCTTTGCCAGCCGTTATCAGTCGCCGCGATCTTCGATCGTGAACGCCGCGGTGGCAGCGAGACGTTCGCCCGCGTAAAGCTCGACGCGATATTTCCCCGGCGGCCAGCCGTCGGTCGGACGCGAGACAATGAACGCGCCCGCCGGCTCCGACGGCACGAGCGATGTCTCCTCGACGTGATAATCTTTCGGCGCCGCATCGCCGACATCCTCTGCGATCCAGACGCAGCGCAATTTGGTTTTCTCCGGCAAAGATTGCGTCTGCCAGCGCAGGAAGATGCGCGGAATCGTGCTGGTAAAATATTCTTCGGCGGTACCAGCGGCATCTTTGCCCACGCTCACGCGAATGGTTTCGTCGAGCGCCAGCGTGGGAGTTGCGCTCGGCGTGGCAGGAGCGCCTGGCGATTCCGTCGCGGTGGGCGACGCCGTCGGCGACGGCGAGATCGGGTCGGCTAACAACCAAATCTGCGAGCTGGCCAAAACAAGGAAAACAATGAACGAACGCACGCGCTACGCTCTCGAAGCTGCGTGCCCAGTCAATCCCGGCTACCGTCGCGCTGCGTGCGGTTCTGTTTCCTCGCCATGCTTCTGAGCGCTTCTCCTGCGCTCGCGCAATGGCCGTTGGCGGATGGCACCACCTGGCGCTATGCGCTCACGCGCGAACCGTCCAGCGCGGCGCTCACCTTCACGCGAACGATTCATCGCCAGAAGGACGACGTGGAACTGGAGTCGAGCACGGACGGCAGCACGGCCACGACGGAAGTGTTGCGCGAGGGAAACGGCGACGTCCAGCTCATCGCGGAAATCAACGCGACGGGAAAGCGAACGGCCGTGGAGCCGCCGGCGATTTTTCTGCCGGCGAAATTGGCGGCGGGCACGACGTGGAATTTTCGCGGCGAGATCGCGGGCTTCGCGATCGCGCTGCCGCAAACAATCGTGCGCGAGGAAGAGGTGACAGTGCCGGCGGGAACGTACAAGGCGCTCTACGTGCGAGGAGAAAAGAGCGGCACCTTCCAGACGCGCACGGAGCGCTGGTTCGTGCGCGATGTCGGCTGGGTGAAGGAAATTTTGACGCAACGCTCGCCGACGGGCGAATTGGTGACGCGCAATACGCTTGAGCTGCTGACAGCGCCGTCGTCAGACAGCGCGCTCACCGCTCCCGCAAAAACGATCGAGGCCTCCGTCTCCACCAGCACGGGCGGCAAACCGTTGAGCGTGATCTCAGCCGACGCGCTCCAGATTGTGGCGCGCTGGCGCGTCCTCCAAGTTCCGCCGAAGACTCGCATCCGCGCGATTTGGATCGCGGATGATATCGGCGACGTAGCGCCGCCGAATTACAAAATCGATGAAGCGGAAGCCGTGACGGAAACGCCCGACGCAGTCGGCACCTTCACCCTCTCGCGTCCCGACGACGGCTGGGCGCCGGGCAAATATCGCGTGGAATTTTACGTGAATATGAAGCTGGCCGAGACGATAAAACTGAAAATCCAGCAACCGCCCTCGACGCCCACCCCTAGCC
>JALYTV010000065.1 GCA_030854105.1 Verrucomicrobiota bacterium
CAAATTCATTTGATCGCGGTCGTCGGATGCGCCGCTGATTTCTTCCGTCGTCGGTAATATCAGATCGTAGCCGAGGCGTTTCGCGAGACGCTGCGCGGTCCCAAGGGAGAAGCCTTCGAAATGATTATTCACGTAGGTGTAAACGGAGCGGACGTCAGGCAGCGCGCTCTCGATTTTCACCGCCCAGCTTTCGAGCGCGGCCTCGCGTTTCCAGAGCAGCTTGCCGTAGCGATGGAGATGTTTGCCATCCCGATCATATTTATCGGAGTAATCGCCGAGCAATCGCACGTAGAGGAAATCGGTCGTGCGCGGCTGGAATTCGAACGGCGCGAGATTGCGTTCCTTCAGCGGCGAGGTGTCGGCCCACACCCAGCAAATCCGGTGTTTCTCGAGCAGATGGATGATTTCCGGCCGATGCCAGCCGTGATGCCGGAACTCGATGGCAAAACGGAAATCCTCCGGCAACTGCGCGATGAAATTCCGCAGGGGCGCTTTGCCCTCCTTTGGCGAAAACGACGGCGGCAATTGGACGAGCACGTTGTGCAGCTTCGGTGCGAGCGGCTCGATGGCGGCGATGAAGGCGCTGAGCTGCGCGCGGCAATCGTGCAAGCGGCATTGATGCGTGATCTCGCGCGGGAGTTTGCACGAGAAACGAAAAGGCGCGGGCGTGAGCTCGAGCCAGCGCCGGACGGAATTCGCCGAGGGCGCGGCGTAGAAGGTGGAATCGATTTCGACGGTGGGAAGGTAGCGCGCGTAGAATTCCAGCCAGCGCGCTTCGGGCAGATCGGGCGGGTAGAAATTTCCTCGCCAATCGGCGAACGACCAGGCACAGGCGCCGATGCGAATTTTCTGCTGCTCGTTGAGATTCAAGATCGGATAGGCTAAGATACTTGGACCGAACGAAAAAGGCGCTCGATTGTCTAACACCCCAATCGAGCGCGAGCCTGGCGCCGGCCCCATCCCTTGACGGAGCGACGAAGGCATCTACCCTGCGAAGTTTCATGCGGACCCGTAATCAACTTGCCTTTCTTTGCCTCGCCGCTTTGGCCGCGAATACGCAGGCTGCCATCGTTTTTAAGCCGAACCAGAAGGCGAAGTATGTCGCTCCCGGCGAGGCGGAAGTGAATGGCACCGCGCAGGAGCTTTTTACCGACGCGCAGGAAGCGGAGAGGAAAGGAAACAAGAAGCGCGCGATTAAAGATTACAAAGCCATCGTTAAGAAATATCCCAAGGATACGCTGGCCCCGGGCGCGATCTATCGCGCCGGTCAGCTCTGGGAGGAGGAAAACGATCTTTTACGCGCCGCCGGAGCCTACCGCGTCTTGGTCGAGCAGTATCCCCAGAGCGTGAACTTCGAGAACGCGATCGAAGCTCAGTTTCGGATCGGCGAAATTTATCTTGCGGGCAAAAAGCTCCGGCTTTTCGGCATCCCGTTGACCACCTCGATGGATCGCGCCGTTGATGTTTTCGCCGCGATCGTGCGCACGGCGCCTTACGGGAAATACACCGCGCGAGCGCAATTCGATATCGGTCTTGCCCGCCAGAAGCAGGGGGCGGACGCAGCGGCCCTGGATGCTTTCCAAGCCGTCGTGGATAAATACCCGAAGGAGCCGATCGCGGCGGACGCGCAATACCAGATCGGCTACCTGCACTACAGTAACACGCGCCGGGGATCGAATGACGCCGGCTCCATCAACAAGGCGGAGACGGGATTCCAGGATTTCCTCTTCCGTTACCCGAAGAGCGAGAAGGCCAACCAGGCGGAGCAAGATCTGAATCGTCTTGAGCAGCGCGCTACGACCGACGCCTTCAAGGTCGCGAAGTTTTACGACAAGCAGAAGAAATATCGCGCGGCCGTCATTTATTATAACGAGGTCATTCGCCAGCAGCCGAGTTCGACGGCAAGCGTGCGGGCGAAACGCCGGATTGATCAAATTCGCGCGAAGGTCGGAGAAGATGCCTTGCAGCCGGCGATCGCGACGGTCGATCCGAAAAAGAAGCGCATCGCTTCCTCCGGTGGCAACAGCAAAGGGAAACCCGAATTCCGAGGCGACAGCGACGTCGCGCCGCTTCCGCCTCCGGAGCAGGATGCTTCGCTGCCGCCCCCGGCATCGCTGGCCTCGCCGCCGACCACGGCGCCGGAGCCTTCCCCGACGCCAACGCCTGAGTCATCTCCCGAAGCGGCTGCGCCAACGCCTTCTCCTACGCCGGAAGAAACGGCGACGCCCGCGGGGCCGTGAAAAAACTGCTCGCACTCGCAGGGTTGAGTTTCGGCCTGGCCGGCTGCCTTGGTTACCACGTCGGCCCCATCAAGCCGCATTACCTGAGCGACGTGCATGCGCTCGCCGTTCCGAATTTCGCCAACAAGACATTGACCCCGCAAGTGGAGGTGCTGATTACCGACGCGGTCATCCAAAAATTGCAGCGGGACGGTACCTATCGCGTCACGGAGCCGTCGTCAGCCGACGCGATCTTGAAGGGCGACATTGTGCGGATCGCGCGCTCGCCCGCGCGTTCGGTGCGCGGCAACGTGTTAGCGACGACCGAGTTCAACCTCACCATCACCTTGCGTTATAGTCTCGTTTCCTCGACGGGCGCACAGCTCTCCCCTCCCCACGAAGTGACCGGCTCGACCAGCTTTTTCGTCGGCAACGACGTCGTCAGCGACGAGCGACAGGCGATTCCGCTCGCGGCGGAAGACCTGGCGCAAAAGGTCGTGGTGGAAGTAAGCGAAGGCTGGTAGCCCGCATGAAGGGCGAGGAGAAGCTTTGGGCGATCCTCAACGAGAAGCTCGATACGCTGAGTGCCACGAATCAATGGCGCGAGGCAATTCGCGTCGGCCAGAGTGCACTCGAGCTGGCCAAACGCACCTTTCAACCCGGCGACGTGCAACTGGCGGAGAGCTACGAAAAACTTGGCCTCCTCCACGAGCAAAACGGTGATCGCGGAGCGGCACAGCCGTATTTGATCAATGCCCTGCGCTTCCTCGAAAAATTAACTCCGCCAGAGCACAGCGCGATTTTCCGGCTGGCTCGCCGCCTCGGACGGCTCTCCGATGGATTAAACCAGTTTCAGGACGCGGTCGCGTTTTACGAAAAAGCGATCGCCGCCGCCGCCAACCTACCCGATCTCCCCTGCTCCGATCTCGGCACGCTGCTCAACAATATCGCGCTCACCTTGCGCAAAGCCGGCCAGCCGAAAGCAGCCGAGCCCTACTACCTCACTGCGCTCCAGCTTTATGAAAAAAACCTGGGGCCCGAACATCCCGATGTGGCGTCGGTGTTGAACAATCTGGGCGTCTTCTACACCAACGAAAAGCGTTTTACCGAAGCGGAGAAGGCGCATGTGCGCGCCCTCGCCATTCGCGAAAAAGCGTTTTCCTCCAGCCATCCCGACCTCGCGCAATCCAAATGCAATCTCGCTGTCGTCTTCCACTCCCGCGGCGAATATGCGCGCGCTTCCGAGCTCTACCGCGAGTCGATGCAGGTATGGGAAACGACCAATGACGCGCTGCCGGCCGACTACGAAGTCGTCGCCTCCAATTACGCCGATCTCCTGCGTTCCCTCGGCAAAGCGCGCAAAGCGCAGGCGCTGGAAGAGCGCGCCCGCAAACGCCGCCGCGGCTGATTCGGGTTGCAGATCGGCCCCCCGTCGGCAAACTACCCGCTCTCTCGCTCACGTGGCGGAATGGCAGACGCGTACGGCTCAGGACCGTATGGGGAAACCCGTGGAGGTTCGACTCCTCTCGTGAGCACGCCGCCCAAAGGCACACGCTCTGCTCTAAAACGATGCACTCATGCATCGGCGTTTTGTTTTAACCGCGCTCGCGATCGCCCTGATCGTGCCGGCTATTTATTCGCTCTCGCGTCGCGACGGCGCGAAGGAGCACTCGCGCGTAAACGTCCAGACGCTGGTCTCCGATCCGTATCATCTCGACAAAATTTACCGCTCGATGGAAGGACCGATGTCCGTCGCGAGCAGCGTGCACCTCCCCGCCAGCACATGCCCGGTGCAATGGATCACCGGCTTGGAAAGCGAAGTCGTCGATGCCGCTGATCAGAAACCGATCTCGCAGGAATTTTTCTGCCATTCGAACCTGACCTTCGCCGAACACGGCCGCACGCCTGCGCAATACAATCAGCGTTTCCACGGCAAAACGCATTTCGATTGGCGCCTCTTCACCCTGGTGCCGGGACGGCTCGCGATCGAGTTGCCGCCCGGCTTCGGCATTCCGCTTCCGGCCGACGCCTCGCTCGATTACCTCACCATGTCGCTCAATCTGAATGTGAAAGACGCCGTCACCAACGTCCGCATGCGCACGAAAGTGCACACCATTTCCGCCGATCAACCGGGGGCACCGACGAAGGCGCTTTTCCGCCGCGCGCTTTATGTCACGCGGCCCGCGAGCGAAGCCGTCGCGATGAGTTCAGCAAACATGGATGGGCAACACGTCGGCGCGGGCTGCGCCGATTTTTGCCAGCGCGATCTCCAGCAGGTGAGCAACAACGTTGCCCCCGCCGATAACCAAACGAATCACTGGACCGTTCCGCCGGGACGCCACGTGTACACCACTGAAATTACTCCGCAGCTGAATCTTCCCTTCGATACCACCGTTCATTACGCCACCATCCACGTCCATCCCTACGCGAAAATGATGGAGCTGCGCGATCTCACCACCGGCCAGGTTATTTTCCGGCTCAACTGCCGCGATTGGCCCGATCGCGTCGGCGTCGCGTACGTGGACGAATTCAAATCCATCGACGGCGTTCCAATCTCGCGCGGTCATCGGTATTCACTCACCGCCGAATACGACAACACTTCTGGCGCCCCGACCGACGCGATGGCGATTCTCTATCTTTACCTTCTGGAGAAAGATCTGACGTAGGAGCGCGTCGGCTAAGAGCGCGCTGGCTGACGACCGCTTACGGCTGTGAGACTTGCAGGCGGAAGAAACCTTGCGGCATCGTCGCTGGGATCGAGGCGCGCCACATCTGCGTGGAACCGTCGTCGGAGAGGAGCGTTTCCGTTACTGCCGTGCGCGACCACCCGCTCGGGCTCAAGCTATCGGTGTGATAAACGTGCGCGGTGATGTCGTTGGCGCCGCTGGTGCGCGGATAAATCACGCTCGCCGTCCCGCTCACTTGTTCCATCTGCAAACTGATCGCGTCGGCTGTGAGCGGCGGCGTGCCGAGCGCGTATTCGAGCAAATTATTTTTGCCATCGCGATCGGCGTCGCCGGTTAATCCGCCGACACCCGCCGTATTGATTTGCGCAAGCGACAAACGCGCCGCCTGCCACGACGTGAAATTCACCTGCGGCGCAACACCGATGCGCGCGATAAACGGATCGGGATCGCCGGTGCGCGTGTCGACCCATACCGGCACGGCGGGAATATTCACATTTGTCGGTTCGGCGACGCCGAGGTAATCGCCGAGCATGTAACCGCTGGAGGTAAGTGGCGCGAGGGAGGCGTCGGTGGATTGCGAAGTGAGCCGGATGTTCGGCTGCCAGGTCGCACCGCCGTCGAACGATTGCGCCAGATACATGTCGACTAGTGTGCTCGAGCTTGGATTTGCGCGATGATCGTAGAACGCGACGGCTAACGTTTGCCCGTCGGCGGACGCTGCGATGGCGGGATTGAAAACGCCGAGCCCGGATGGATTGTCGCTGATCGCAATCGGCGCGCTCCATGTTGCTCCGCCATCGGTCGATTTCGTGAACGCAATCCGCGGCGAATTTGCCAGCACCGTCTGATACACGGCGAAGATATTGTTGCCGGTGCGATTGGTCGTGGCGGAAGGAAGAAATCCGCCGGTGCGAATGCTCGGCTCATTCCACTCGGCCGCGTTGGCGATGAGAACTGGAGTGGTGAATGTGTTGCCATTGGTCGAGCGCACCACTTCGAGATGTTCGGGCGGGGCGAAATTCCAATAAACGATTACGGCGTTGCCATTCGGCAAAAACAGCGGCTGCGATCCCTGCGCGTTGGTGGCGACGTTGTGCACGTTTAACGCGGCCGACCAGGTCGCGCCGCCATCGTCGCTGTAGGTGCGATAGATCGGCGACGCGTTACTCGCGAAACGAGTGAACGTGACCAGGATGCGACCCACTTTCGCGGTGCCGGCGAAAGTGTTGATCGCGATCCAGTTTTTGTCGGGAAACACATTCGCGTCGGGCGGCGAATAAACGGTGATCGGGTTGCCAAACGTCTGCCCGCTGTTGGTCGATTTGCTGATCACGACGCGACCGCCGTTGAAATCCGCGTCGGTCGCAACTTCCGTGTTGAGATAAATATTGCTGCTCAAGTCGAAAGCGGCGACCGGATCCGTCGCGCGATAATAAGCGCCGCCAGAGGCCTGCGTAAGATTTGGAATCAGCGCGCGTGTCCAGCTCAGACCGCCGTCGGCGCTGATGGAGTAACCGCAATCGACGGCGCCGCCATTCACCGCGTAGCGACCTTCCTGAAACGTCGCCGCCAGAAAATCGGGATTGGCGAGCGCGCGCGCGATGTGCGGCTCGGCTTGCGCCGTTTGTCCCGGCGGCAAACCGGCGGGATCATCGCCCAGTCGCAAATTCGAGCCCACGCGCGGATCGAGCGGAATGGACACGGTGCGCGGCTGTCGCGTTTGTGTCGCACTCGTCGCTGGCGACGGCCGAATCAAATTGGCGTTGCGATTCAGCAGCGAAAGGCCGCCCGACGACAAATGCTCGAGCGGAATCTGCTGCAATCCCGCCGGCAAAGGGGAGCGATCGACGGTGAAAAAACGCGGCGACGGCGACGAATTGTTTTGCGCGAGCACGCTGGCCACGCCTGCAAAAACAATGCTGACGCCAATCGCCGCCGTGCGCATGTTATTTACCTAAACTCGGATGGCGTCGCCGACAATGGGCGGTTAGCGCAACATCGCGTGCGCTTTCAACAATTCGCGCACGCGCTGGTGCGGCAACGCCTCGACTTTATGCCCGTCGCGCCCCGTCATGTCATGGTTATCAACCAGCGCGTTCACGATCGCTTCTTCCGTCGCTTCCACCGTCGCTTCAAAGATCGGATCCATGTCGTCGTTTGGCATCATAATGACAGATCGGGTCGGCTGTGATGCAGTCGCCGCCTCTGGGTTCGCCGTCGAAAACGCCATGAACAGATCGCCGGAACCGTTACCCGACACGCTGCCGGTGCGCGCGAGTCCCATCGAGGCGCGACGCGCGAGCCGTTTCAATTGCTGCGGCAAAAGCGGCGCGTCCGTCGCAATGATGATGATGATGGAGCCTGTCTCTTTTTTGTAAACGAAACCCGGCATCTCTTTGCCGACGTTCACACCCGCGATCGTCAGTTGCGCGCGCCGGCCGCAATTCGCCTGCACGAAGACGCCGACGATGTAACTCGCTTTTTCCATCTTCACCACCCGCGACGAAGTCCCGCTGCCGCCTTTGAATTCGTAACAGATCATGCCCGTGCCGCCGCCGACGCTTCCCTCCTCGATGGCGCCGCCGTGCGCGCTCTCGATCGCGTGCGCGACGTGCTCCGGTTTCACGTGAAAGCCGTCGACATCGTTCAACCAGCCGTCCCACGTTTCGGCGACAACGGGCAAACTCCACGCAAATCCGTCTGCGTCCGGCCCGCCGTGCGCGAGTCGCCACGCAATCACCGCGTCGCGCACCACGCCGACGCTGTGCGTGTTTGTCAGCACGATCGGGCCTTCGAGAAAACCGCTCTCCTCCACCCACGCGGTGCCGGTCATTTCACCATTGCCGTTCAGCGCAAAGTATCCGGCGAACACAGAATCGTTCATTGCCGCGCGGCCTCGCGGCAAAATTGCGGTCACGCCGGTGCGCACCGGGCCTTGCCCGACCTCGAGTTTCCCTTCGCCGCTGATCAACGTCGTGTAGCCAACTTCAATGCCGGCGACGTCCGTGATCGTATTCCATTTTCCCGGCGTGCCCTCGAACGGAATGCCGAGATCACGCGCACGGACATTTTTTGTCGGATTCGAAATCGGCTCCCGCGCGAAGCCAATCGTCGCGGCAAACAAGCAGAGCGCGCTGGCTATGATCCGATGGCAAAGATTCATTTTGTGAACGCTGCCAGAGTTTCACCTTTCGCGCGATGCTGGAAACGGTAAAGTTTTCGCGTGAGCTACGAGGTTTTCGCGCGCAAATATCGACCGCAGACATTCGACGACCTCGTCGGGCAGAATCACGTCTCGCGCACGCTCAAGAACGCGGTCGAGCAAAATCGCCTCGCGCACGCGTATCTTTTCGTCGGTCCGCGCGGCACCGGCAAAACCTCGACCGCGCGCATCCTGGCGAAGGCGTTGAACTGCACGAATGCGAAAGCGCCGACGATCGAGCCCTGCGGAAAGTGCGACAACTGCAAAGAGATCGCCGCCGGCAACAATCTCGATGTTCTCGAGATCGACGGCGCGAGCAACAACGGCGTCGAGCAAGTGCGCGAGCTGCGCGACAACGTGCGTTACGCGCCGGCGCAATCACGTTTCAAAATCTACATCATCGACGAAGTGCACATGCTCTCGTCGGCCGCCTTCAACGCCTTGCTCAAGACCCTGGAAGAGCCACCGCCGCACGTGAAATTTATTTTTGCGACGACCGAGCCGCAGAAAGTGCTGGCTACCATCCTGTCGCGTTGCCAGCGCTTCGATCTGCATCGCATCGCGACGAATCTGATCGCCGAGCAGCTCCAGAAAATTGCCAGGAACGAAAAACTCACCCTCGAGCCGGCCGCGGCCCATGCCATCGCGCGCGGCGCGGAAGGCGGCATGCGCGACGCGGAATCGATGCTGGATCAGCTGGTGGCATTTTGCGGCAACAAGATCGCCGAAGCCGACGTGCTCAGCGTTTTCGGATTCACCAGCGAGCAGACCGTCGCCGATCTCATTGGAAAAATTCTGCGCGGCGAAACAGCAGACGCGCTCCAGTTGCTGCACGATCAGGGCGAGAGCGGCAAGGACATGATGAAACTGATGTCGGACAGCATCGCGCACTTGCGCGACCTGCTCGTTTTCAAAGTGAAGCCGGACGCGCTGAGCGACGAGACGACGGAGGAGATGCGCGCCGCCTTCGCCGGGCAATCGTCGCAAGTCGAGACCGATCGCGTGCTCGAACTCGTCGATCAATTCGCCGTCGCCGAAGGCCGCATGAAATGGGCGCCGAACAAGAAGCTGCATTTCGAAGTCGCGATCATTCGCGCGATTCAAACATTGAATCAGGCGACGCTCGACGACGTAATCGAAAATTTAAGCGCGCTGCAAAGCGGCAACGCGGCGCCCGCGCTGAAAAAGACGGAGCCGAAGAAGACGCCCGCACGCGCCGCGCAGACTCCGATTTTAGCCGACACGATCACGAAAGCCGCTGACGAGCCGGTCGATGCCGCCGCGATCTGGCGCAAAGCGATTGCCGAGATCAAGACGCGCCGCCCGTTCATCAAAGCTTGGATTGCGCAGGCGCATCCGCTCGGGGCGAGCGGAAAGAAGTTCGAACTCGGGTTCGCGCGCGACCAGGAAATGGTGATGGAACATTTGTCGTCGCGCTCGAATCGCGAATTTCTCGAAGCGCTGCTGGCGGATATCAGCGACCGCGAGTGGACGATTCAATTCACGCTGAAGGACGATCTGCCGGCGGTGGCGGACGACGCCCCGCCGCTGGTGAAGGAAGCGCTGGAAATGTTCGGCGGCGAACTGACCTAAGGAGACGAGATGAATCTAAACAAGTTGATGAAACAGGCGCAGAAGATGCAGGAGCAGATGACCAAGACGCAGGCCGAGCTGGAGACGAAAACGATCGAAGTGCAGGCCGCGGGAGGAAAAGTGACGGTCGTCGCGAACGGCGCCGGCGAGATCGTGTCGCTTAAGATCGCGAAGGAAATCGTCGACCCCGACGACGTGGAATTTCTCGAGGAAGCCGTCATCAGCGGTGTGAAGCAAGCCATCGAGCAAGGCAAAGCCATGGCCAATTCCGAAATGCAAAAAATCACCGGCGGCCTCGGCGCAGCGAGCCTCGGTCTTTAACCATGGACCGGGAAAGGATTAGACGGAATTAATGGGCCCAATTCTCATTTGATCTTTAGCACTAAACCGCAAAATCCTGCGAACAGATGAATGACTTTTGGAGCCACCTGATTGCTACGGCCGCGGGCGGGGTGATCGCAATCACCGGCGGATTTCTCGCCAAGCTTGTTTCGGATAACCAGGAAAGGGACGCTCTCAAATCCGCTCACGCCGGCGAATTGCGTGCGAATCTCGATTTTCTCCGGTAGTTTGATCGGTTCGCGCAACTAGAAGAATTTATTAATAGGCTACAGGCGCAGCCTAGGCCTCTCAAGTTTTTCGGGATCGTGTCCTCGAAATACGAATATAATAAGGTGTTCACCTCCACCGCCGGTCGACTAGGGATGCTCCCGTCTCCTTTACCCGAGCGCATCGTAAGAGCTCACTACGAACTACAGCTACTGTTCGAAATTCTCGAAAACAACAGCCAAATGGCAATCGACCCGCTGGCACAAACCGTTGACCCGCAGGAGAATTTGGAGAGACACCGCGATCTCCTTAAGCGAATGCGGGATTTCTGTAGCACGACAGCTACGTTGATAGATGATTTAGAAGGATTATGTGCGCGAGGACGGCAGTAGGAGTCAGTCCTCACTTTTTACAATTTGTCACAGAACATGAGAGACATTGCCTAAGTGATCCCCGGCCGGATCTCGCCTTCCAAATGAAGCCACCGGGGCATTCCCTCTCCTTAGGCTCCCGCACATCGCCCTGCCGATACGTATTGCAAAAAGGCAGGACTGACCCCGTTTCTCCCACGATCGGTTGTGCGTTTTTGAAAACGGCGCGATATTACCGATCGTGAAAGAATATGAAAATGCAATCGATGAAGTGTTCGCCCGCACGGCAGCCGAAGTAAAGCGCGCGCGAGCCAAAACTAGCAGGACCATTAACTTCTCCCACCTCTTTGCGAATGAATGGACGGACATTGGTGAACTACTCCCGTCGGACAAGGAAGAGCTGATGCTCAGATTCAACTCGCGCGGTTGGAAAACAGAGAACGGTGACGACGGCATCCTCCTCAGGTTCGCACCTGCAGAGGCTGCGGTAGGTCCCGCCTCCTAGTAGCTAGCGCTGCTCTTGCATTGCGGCAGATCGGTGCGAGGGAAGAGCATAGGGGTCAGTCCTCATTTTTGCAATATGTCACCAAACATGGGAAACATTGCCTGAGCGATCCCAGGCCGGATCGCGCCTTCCAATTCCAAGCGAAGCCCGCCGGGGCATTCACTTTCCAGCTCCCCGCACATCGCCTTGTCGATACGCTATTGTAAAAAGGCGCGACTGTCCCCGTCCCGCCCCGCTGTCAATCGCCTCGTAAGAGAGCACAGGCTCACGCCGCATTCTGAGTCCGCTTCATCTGTCGTGCCCGCTGCGCCCAGAGCCACGGTCTTCTCTCGATCCCAATCGATGCAAATTCGGGGGCGGCCGGGGATAACCGGTAGATAAGCAGCGCCTGGAAAACTCAAGCTCGATTTACTCGCCCTTACGAGAAAGCTTGATTTATTGTTCCGTTTTTCATGGAATGCGTCCGTGAAACGCTCGCTTCTTCATCTCGGATTTGCAATTTCTGTCGCAACTCTCTCGCATGCCGTCGCGGGAACAAACACGCCAAGCAGCAGTCCTCCGTCAAGCGCCACCGGCATTCCGGAACTCGTCGAATCCGCAATCAAACCCGGTGGCGCAGCATTCGATGTCGCAAAAGTAGCCGCCGACGCTAGACCCGCAGTGGTCTTCATCACCGTTACGGATAAGGCAGGCAAGACGAAATACGGCACGGGCTTCTTCGTTGCTGCTGATGGAAAATTGGTCACGAATGCCCATGTTCTTGATGGCGCGGTGACAGCCGAGGTTAAACTAGAAAACTCCGCGAGTTACCGAATCGTGGGCATTCTGAAGGCTGCGGTGAACAAGGACCTTGTGATCGCAAAGGCAGAAGCTAAGGGCGTCCCGTTCCTACGCGTAGCCACTGGGGACTTACCTCAGCCCGGGACCAGAATTGTCGTTGTGGGCAGCCCGCTTGGTTTCGAAGGAACGGTTTCCGAGGGAATCGTATCAGGCCAGCGCTCTTTAAAACGAGGCGATGACTGGCTGCAAATCACCGCGGCGATTTCACGTGGGTCAAGCGGATCGCCCGTCATCAACAGCGAGGGAAAGGTCGTTGGCGTCGCGACATTTATTATCGAGAAGGGCCAATCGGTGAATTTTGCGAGACCCGCCGCCTATGCCGCCGAGCTGCTAAGCCAAATTGCGGATAACACAGAGCCTGCGCCACTGTGGACTCTGGCACCCGACGAGGCGCACGTCGTCCTTAACGATCCCGACTTCATTGAAGCGGAAAAGGCACTCCAGAATAGCGACCCCGCCGGAGCGCTGAAGCGTTTGAACAAGCTTCAAAGCAATTACGCAGAAAACGCCACCTACCTCCTTGAGCTTGCACTAGTCTATGATCACCTTGGTCTCCTAGACGATGCGGTGAAGACGTATCAACACGCATTAAAGATCGACCCGACAAACGGTTTAGGGTGGACGAATCTGTCGTTGGTTTACGTGAAGATGGCAAGCAAGTATGAGGAGGCGAACAATGCCGCTCTCCAAGCGGTGAAGCAGGCGCCCGACTTTGCTCCAGCTTGGGAAGTCCTTGCGTATACTTATCGGCAGCTTGGCAAGGCCTCAGAATCGGCAGATGCGGTCGCACGAGCGGCTAAACTGAAGAACGGGAGAGATTCGTCCGATAATCTCAGCGATGGGTATTCACATATGGTCGCAGACCTGCAAAACAGCAGTGTCCCAATCAACGTTACAATCCCCGCTGTCGTAGCCGCCAGCAGCCCTGTTGCTTCCGCGCCAGCGAGTGCGGCTAGTGTACCGACAGTATCAGCGACGCCAATGTCTCAAGTAGCGGCGCCGACGTCGTCGGCTACTTCTCAACCCCAACGCACGCTCGCGGTTGTAACAGCGCCAGCAAGCAAAGGTCTCAATATTCGTTCGGCGCCGGATTCCGACTCAAGAGTCGTTGCTACTCTACACCCCCAAGATCGCGTCTATCTCGACGGAGGGAGACTTCGCAATAATGCTCCCCCTATGCCGTTAGTTTGGCAGCAGGTGACCAGTTTGTCGGGTGCGTCCGGTTGGTTTGTCGCTGACTATCTCAACCCGCATGGGCCCGCTACAGCACCTGAATCCTCGATTGACCAACAGGTGTGGAAACTGTTCGAGAAATGGTTGTCCGTAAACAACACCGACCCATCCGGGGAAGCGGCGTTATACAGCGACCCGGTCGATTATCTTGACCTCGGCAATATTTCTCGCGGAAAATTGAACGAAGAATTGAGCAACGATCTTAAAGTTTGGCCTCAGCAGCATAACAAGCTCACTAGCGGGCCGGTAGTCGAGAAGCTAAACGACAATGAGTGGCGCGTCACTTTCGAATTACGGTTCGATGTGCGGAATCCAGCAACGCTGAAGCGGGTAACTGGCAAGAGCAATTTTGAATGGCAGGTCCGAAGGAAGGCGGAGGGCGAGGGAGTCGAAATTACCAGTGCTAAAACAAAGGTCACGGAGCGAAAATTCTCAAAGGGTTCAAGGCGGTGACTCCTGTTTTCTCCAAAAGCTCGGCGACGTTTGTCGCAACGAGGTAGCGAATTCTCGTGGGGAGGATAGGGTCAGTCCTCACGTTTTACAGTTTGTCACAGAACATAGGAGGCATTGCCTGAGCGATCCCAGGCCAGATCGCACCTTCCAATTCCAAGCGAAGTCGCCGGGGCATTCCCTTTCCAGCCTCCCGCACATCGCCCTGTCGATACGCAATTGTAAAAAGCGCGGCTGACCCAAATTCCCTCCCCCGGTTTTACACAACGTGCGCCACAGATGCGCGCCCGCTCTGAGCACCAACTGGCGGCACGCTGGCATTGCAGAAGAAGTTCCGTGCGTTTAGGAATTGACAGACTGCGTAGGCCAGGCGCTGAATCGGACATGAAGATAAAAACGCCCGTACTAGCGCTTCTCATCTCGG
>JALYTV010000124.1 GCA_030854105.1 Verrucomicrobiota bacterium
TCCTCTCCACCCGAGCCGGGTTCACCGCTAAAACGCAGCCCCGGCTCCGTGCGAAATAATTGCGAACGATCTTGCGCCGCACCGGTTGCTTGCCCGCGCGTTTTTTCCGCGCTGAAACATAACAAGCCGAGACTTAAAAAAGTGAGGAGGAGAGAGGTTGGCCGGCGCATAGGACGAAAGGTCGACCTTTCTCCCTAATTACGAAGGCCGCGTCAAGCCAATTACAGCCCCAGAATCTCTCGCTGCCACGGCACCAAAAATTCCTCAGCGGGCGCGTCGTAGACAACAATGGCGTCGATCGTGCCGCGAGCCGCGATAAACGATGCTTCGATCCCCAAGGCCGCCGCCTGCTGATCGCGTCGGATGCGCACGGCATCGGCGGCTTGTTCCTTTTCGCGTGACGGCCGCGGCCGGTGCTGGCGTTCGAACCGCGGCCACTCCGCTTCCGGCAACGCCATCGCATTCCTCACCGCTTCCTGGAATTTCCGCGCGCGCCGGTCGGTCACATGTCGATACTGCGGCATGTCACCGCCGGCCACCGACACCGCCGCCGCAATGAGCTGGTCGTTGCGCAAAACATGAAAGGCCGGCCGGTCGACGCGCTCCGCTTCTTCATCGCGCCAGCGCCACAGCGCGCGCAATACCGCCGCCGCGCGCCCGCGAATCAGCCCCGAGCCTTTGATGCGCCACACCTCGTCGCTATCGCGTTCGCGGGCGACCGCCGCCAGCTCGATCGCGCGCTGGCACGACTGGCGAAACCATTCCATGCGCCCGCGCTCGCGCAATTCCCTCTCCAATTTCTCCGCCAGCGGCAGGAGATAGTGCGTGTCGTTGCGCGCGTAGGCTTCCATCTTTTCGGACAGCGGTCGCAAGGCCCAGTTCGCTTTCTGCGAACCTTTGGTCAGCGTGACGTCGAAATATTTTTGCACCAGCGCGGCGTAACTGAATTCCTTCGCGCCCAGCAGACGCGACGCGATCTGCGTGTCGAAAACTTCGCCCGGGCGAAATTGCATGTCGCGCCGCATCAGCCGCAGATCGTAGTCGGAGCCGTGCAGAATAATTTCGCGGCGCAAGAACGTGCCGGTTAACGGCGAAAGGTCGACGCCGGCCAGCGGGTCGACCAGATAATCGCCCTCGGGAATGCTGATCTGGATCAGGCACAATTTCTCGCGGTAACAGTGCAGGCTGTCCGCCTCGGTATCGACGGCAATGCGCGCGTGTTTTTCCAGCAGCGCAATCAGTTGCGCCAGGTCATCAGCCGACCCGATCACCGGAGCGCTCTTTGTCGTGGCGGGCACAGCCGCTGACGCCTGGAGATACTCTTGTCTCGTCATACAAATAATCGCAGAGTCAGCGGAAATGCGATCCATGCGATGAGGATCGCGACAAATGCCTTCAGGCTTTCAAAGTCTTTCCGACGAAAGATTTCGACCATCGCTTTGACGCCCCAAAACAACGCACAAGCGGCACAGGCGAGAAAAACGGGCGCGGCTGTCGCCAAGAATGTAATGCTATCGGAAGCGTCTCCGTAGTCCCGCTGCTCCAAGTGGGCCAGCGCTTCAATTTGGAACACGACCCGCGCCATGATCACCATCCCGACGAGATTAATTCCTAAATAAGCCGCAGTGGTTATTCTCATTCTTCTCGCGATCACCGGAGGCCCGCCAGTAACAGTTCGGCGTTCGTTTTCGTCGCCTGCAGGTTGTTAATGAGCACTTCCATCGCCTCGATCGGCGGCAGCTCGGCCATCTTTTTGCGCAAAAGCTGCACCCGCTCCCATTCATCGGGATGATAGAGCAAATCTTCCCGCCGCGTCGCGGTCATAAGCGGCTGGATCGCCGGATACAAACGCTTCTCGACCAGCCCGCGATCGAGATGCAGCTCCATGTTCCCCGTGCCTTTGAATTCCTCGAAGATGACCTGGTCCATGCGGCTGCCGGTATCGATCAACGCCGTCGCCAGGATGGTGAGGCTACCGCCTTCTTCGCAATTGCGCGCCGCGCCGAAGAATTTCTTCGGCTTCATCAGCGCCGTCGCTTCCACGCCGCCGGACATGATGCGGCCGCGGCTCGGCTGCTGGTTGTTGTAACCGCGCGCCAGTCGCGTGATCGAATCGAGCAGGATGACGACATCCTTCTTCAATTCCACCAGCCGCTTCGCCCGCTCCAGCACCAACTCCGCGACTTGAATATGCCGCTGCGAATTTTCATCAAAGGTCGAGCTGTAGATCGCGCAATCGACTTCGCGCTGCAGATCGGTCACCTCTTCCGGGCGCTCATCCACCAGCAGAATAATCAGCTCGATCTCCGGATGATTCACCCGGATCGCTTTCGCGATGTCTTTCAGCAAAATGGTTTTGCCGACCCGCGGTGCCGCGACGATCAAGCCACGCTGACCGCGACCGAGCGGCGCGAGCAGATCGACCGCGCGCGCGCTGATCGAATTCGTCTTGTCGTTCTCGAGCATGATCCGCCCTTCCGGATAGAGCGGCGTGAGATTTTCAAAATCGATTTTCTCTGTCCACTCCGCGACGCTCTCGCCTTCGATCGCCGTGATCTCGTCGAGCGTGAGCGTCTTCTCGCGCTCGCGCGGCAGGCGCACTTTCCCCGCCACCCGCTGGCCCGGCCGCAGATGGAATTGCTGCAGCATCGCTCGCGGCACGCACACATCTTCCGGCACCGGTAAAAAGTTCAGCTCCGGCCAGCGCAGCAATGCCAGGCTTTCCGTCACCTGCTCGATGAAACCGTCGGCGGTGACGATCGTGCCCGCGCTCAACGCCGCCCGCAGCAGATCGAGAACTTGAAAATGCCGCGTGCGCTGCAACGCGATGTCGAACGTGGCCGCCAGCGCCGCGAATTCCTCCGGCGACAGCCGATGCACCGCGTTCAAATCGAGCTCGGCCGGCACATCCTTCTGCGGCGAGCTGGGCACTTCCTCTACGCCTTCCATAATTTCACCAGCAGGCGCGCTTCCTCAGCCAGCGCGCTCTCGGGCCCGTTATTCCAGACCACGTGCGTGGCGCGCTGCATTTTTTCCGCCAGCGGCATTTGCGTGCGGATGATCGCGCTGGCTGTGATCCGATCAAGGCGTTGCATCAGGCGCTGCATTTGTGTTTCGGCGGTGCAGGCGACCACCACCACGCGGTCGCACAACGTGTCGCCGCCCGTTTCGTAAAGGAGTGGAATATCAGCAAAGTAAAAGTCGGTGGTGCCGCGGTGTTGATCCGCCTCGGCGCTCCAGCGTTGGCGGATGCGGGGGTGAAGAATCTCTTCGAGCGCCCGGCGCCGGTCCGGCGCGTGGAAGACAATGGCGCGAAGTGCCGCGCGGTTCAACTCCCCATTCGCGGCGAAGACGGCGTCGCCAAATTCCTTCCGAATCTCAGCCAACACGCTCTGGTCGCTGGCCGTCAATTCCCGCGCCATCGCATCCGCGTCGAAAAACGCCGCCTCCGGCAGCAACCCGCGCAGACACCGCGTCAGCGTCGATTTCCCCGTCCCAATTCCGCCCGTGATCCCGATGGCTGGCATCGGGTTAAGGCTCTACACCCATGGTCGCTTGCGCGCACGCTCTAACAAACGAGAAGCCATCTCATAAATACCGGCCCGGGGGCGGGCCGGCTCCAAGCGCAACTGTTGGAGCCGGCGCGCCCTCGCGCCGAAGACTCCTCCTCGAACGGAGCTGCCAAGATGGCTAAAGCCGTCGGGCTGTGTGGAGATGCCGGCAGAGCTGTAGTGACGCTGCTCTGTCGGCGTAACACGTCATAATGGCACGTACCAAACGGCGACAGAGCGCCGTCACTACAGCAGCTTCGCAACAGAGCCAAGCCATCACATCCATGCCGGCGTGCCTGAGGATGCGGTTGTAGCGGCGCTCTATGAACAGTCGAGCTTACCC
>JALYTV010000066.1 GCA_030854105.1 Verrucomicrobiota bacterium
TTAATGACGTAACCGCTCGCTAGGAAGTCGATGTTGCGGACTTGCACGCCCGCTTCAGAAACGGTGACAATTCCCGGAGTGCCGTTGAACACGGCGTCGGTCGTCGTCGTGTTTGGCCACACAAGATTTGGCCCGGTGCCAGCAGCGGTGAGTGACCAGTTCGCCGTGCCGCCTGGATCAATGTCCCAGTTGCCCGTTCCGCCCAAACCCGCAGCGCCTGGGTTGGTGTCCCAATAAAGCCGTTGCGCGAAAGCTGCCGGCGAGATCGCGAAGACAATCGCAGCGCACAGGAGTGGAACCAGCGTTGTGGCGACGCGGCGCGGGTTTGACCAATGATGAAAGCGCGCGGAGAGAGGGCTGTAGGTGAACGGTCGCATCGGTAGTGTGCGACGCTGGCGTTGCGGCGAGAGAAAACCAAGACAATTCGCGCGCGCCTCACGGGTTCACTTACGGACATTCGCAGGCCGACGTGGCGCGACACGGCCACGCGTTGCACGTAGCCGTGTGGATCGCCTAACGAATGAGACTGAGACGCTCGTCAGCACGCCGGCGGCAGCGGCTACTGCCGGCGATCTCGCTCGTCGCGGCCATTCGCGCCGACCTGTTCCGAATCGCCAGCGCCGGCTGCTTCGCCACGTTCTTTTAGCGCCGCTTTCCGTGAAAGTTTTACGCGGCCCTTGTCATCGATACCGATGCATTTCACCCAGATGACGTCGCCGATCTTGGCCACGTCTTCGGTGCGATTGACGCGGAAATCCGCGAGCTCGGAAATGTGCACGAGACCGTCTTTGCCAGGGAAGACTTCGACGAACGCGCCGAACTCTTTCGTCGTCACCACGCGACCTTGGTAGGTCTGGCCGACTTCGATTTCCTTGGTCATGCCGCCGATAATTTCCTTCGCGCGCGCCATCGATTCGCCGCTGGTGGCGTAGATGTGCACGGAGCCGTCGTCCTCGATATTAATCTCAGCGCCGGTCTCAGCGACGATGCCCTTGATCGTCTTGCCGCCGGGCCCGATGAGTGCGCCGATTTTCTCGGGATTAATTTTCACCGTCTCGATGCGCGGCGCATATTTCGAAAGTTCCGCACGCGGTTTGTCGAGCGCGCTGCCCATGAACTCGAGGATTTTCAGGCGCGCTTCTTTCGCGCGATAGATCGCTTCGCCCAGAATTTTGTGGCTCACGCCAGGCAATTTCAGATCGAGCTGGTACCCGGTGACGCCGGTCGCCGTGCCGCAGAGTTTGAAATCCATGTCGCCGAAGTGATCCTCGGAACCGATGATGTCGGTGAGGAGTTCGTAGCGCTTCAGGTTCGCGTTGTCGTATTCGGTGACGAGGCCGATGGAAATGCCGGCGACGACGTCTTTCACCGGCACGCCCGCGTCCATGAGCGAGAGCATTCCGCCGCACACGCTCGCCATCGAAGTGGAACCATTCGATTCCATCACTTCGCTGACGATGCGGATGGCATAACGGAAATCGCTTTCGTTTGGCACGATCGGTTCGAGCGAACGCTCAGCCAGCGCGCCGTGCCCGATCTCGCGTCGTGACGCGCCGCCGAAGCGGCCCGTCTCGCCGACGGAAAACGGCGGGAAATTATAATGCAGCATGAAGCGCTTCGAGGTGCCGCCGCCACCGTAGGCATCGATATGTTGCGCCTCTTCGATCGGCGCCAGCGTCGTCAAGGCGAGCGCCTGCGTTTCGCCCCGCTGGAAAATCGCCGAGCCGTGAGTGCGCGGCAGCACGCCAACTTCGGAGGTGATCTGTCGCAAATCCTGGTAACCGCGACCATCCATGCGCTTCTGTTTATCCAGCACGCTGATGCGAAACGCCTTTTTCTGCACGTAATCGAACGCCTGCGAGATGGCGAACTTGTCGGATTCGGGATACTTCGCGAGCACCGCGGTTTTCACTTCTTCGCGCAATGCTTCGACGGCTTTGCCGCGCGCGACTTTACCGCTGGTATACAGCGCGCTCTCGATGCGGTCGCCCGCCACCTGGTAAGCAATTTCGAGCAGCTCCGGTTTCACGGAGAGCAACGGCATCTCGCGTTTCGCTTTCCCCACCTTGGTCGCGAGTTCGTTTTGAATGCGAATCATCTCTTTGGCGTGACCATGGGCAAACTCGAGTGCCTTGATGAATTCTTCTTCGGGCAACTGGTTCGCTGCGCCTTCAATCATGATGACGTCGTTCTCGGTGCCGACGTAAATGAGATCGAGATCGCTCTCGAGCCGCTCGGTGTGCGTCGGGTTGGCGATAAACTGTCCGTTCACGCGGCCGACGCGCACGGCGCCGATCGGTCCCTTGAACGGGATGTCTGAGACACAAAGCGCGGCGGAAGCGCCGTTGATCGCGAGAATGTCCGGATCATTTTCGCCATCCGCGCTGAGCAGGATGGAAATGATCTGCGTGTCGTAGAAGTAGCCCTGCGGGAAAAGCGGACGCAGCGGGCGATCCGTCATGCGCGAGGTGAGCGTTTCTTTTTCGCTCGGGCGACCTTCGCGCTTGAAATAGCCGCCGGGAATTTTCCCGACCGCGGCCGCTTTCTCGCGGTAATCGACGGTGAGCGGGAAATAATCCTGCCCTTCCTTAATGGCGGTGGCGGAGACCGCGCTCGTCATGACGATGGATTCACCGCACGAGACGATGACGGAGCCGTCTGCGAGCTTGGCAATTTTGCCGGTTTCGATGGAGATGGATGTGGCGCCGATTTGCGCCGTGACCTTGTGTTGCATGGTTGCTTTCTGGATGTGCGAGAATCCAGGCCGGTCACCCTGATTGTAGGTTTCAAAGTCGCACCCGGCGGCGCTGAAACCTAAAACCCAAGGTGCCTTTTCGGCCCAGTCTTGCGATTTTAGTTGTTCGGCTTCGGCGCGGGAACGGTGCCCGCCTGCGGCTATTTCCGCAGGTTCAGCTTGTCGATCACCGTTTTGTAACGCTCGTTTTTCGAGCGGCTGAGGTAATCGAGCAGGCTACGGCGTTGCGCGACCATTTGTAAAAGGCCGCGCCGCGAGGAGTGATCCTTCGCGTTGGTCTTCAGGTGTTCGGTCAAGTGCGCGATCCGTTTCGTCAGCAACGCGACTTGAACGTCCGCGCTGCCCGTATCCTTCTCGTGCAATTGGAACTCCTTGAGGCCCATCGTTTCCGTGTTCTCTGCCATAACGAAGCGCGTAGCTTAGCCGAAGAATGCCGGGCCGCAACTGCCCGTTGCTCTAAGCCGACTCCGCCACCAGCCGTGCGGAGACGTCGTTGTAAAATTCGATCTGGCGGCCGCCGATGCGCGAGACGACGCGCCAGCCGTTCTTAATCGCGAAGTCTGTGATCTCGCTGGTTGTCATCGCGCTCAGCAGCGCCAGCTCGGCGGGATGCGTGACGAAACATTCGGGGCGCGACGCGAGCGCGGTCGCGATGCGTTGTTGCAGCGAAGGAAGTTCGGCGGGAATCATCGGTGACGTTTTCGGCCGGGGGAATGAATGGGCGACCGCAGCGGCGGAGGCGGCGTTTTCGGTTTGCGGTTCAATTTGTCGCCCAACGCCAACTGCGCCTTGCGCGATGGCGAGGGTCCGCGCGCATCCGGTTTCTGCATGAGCGTATCATAGCCGACGCGCTCATAAATCGCAGCCCGTCCAAAAAAAGAAATCAGGACGCCAGGAAAGTCTTTGGCTCTGAGGAGTTAGGAAAACGGGAACGCAGGAAAATCCAGGAAAGTCTCCTGAACTGCCTTTCCCTCCTGGTTTCCTGGCTTCCAAATAGAAAACTCCGGCTTCCTTCAGAAATTATTCGTCGCGAAAATATTTGTCTGCCCCTGACAAAGTGGCGGTCCGTCGTGCTTTGGCTACATTGCGCCGATGGTCTCCGAGACGATCGCGTTACGCGGTCACATTATCGACTCCCTCATTTTGCCGAAAATCTTGGATCAAATCCTCATTCGCGGCGCGAGTTTCAACATCGTGGAATTCAAGATCGGCACGCAACGCGTCGATCCCAGCTCGGCGCGGATCGAAGTGACGGCGCCCACGCAGCAAGCGCTCGACGAATTGATCGGGCGCTTGCGCGAACACGGCGCCGAAGTCATCCGCGCCAAATAATTTTTATGCGCGAGCTGCTGCTTTGTCCGCCGGATCATTACGGCATCGAATACGAGATCAATCCGTGGATGAGCCGCGCGCGCGGTGCGGAAATTCCGGTGGCGCAGGCGCAGTGGCAGGGTCTGCACAAAACGCTCGCGGACCTTGATACGAAGATCGAGCTGGTCGCGCCGCAGCCGAAATTGCCGGACATGGTTTTCACCGCCAACGCCGGGCTCGCGGTCGGCAAAAAATTCATCCCCAGCAATTTCCGACACGAAGAGCGCGCCGGCGAAGCGCCGCATTTCGCGCGCTGGATGGAAGAGCACGGCTACGAAATCCACTGGCTGCCGCAGGAATTGTATTTCGAAGGCGAGGGCGACGCGCTCTTCGTCGGCGACGCGCTTTTTTGCGGCTACAAATTTCGCAGCGACATCCAATCGCATCGCGCCGTCGCGGAAATGCTCGGCTGCCTCGTCATCAGTGTCGAGCTGGTCGATCCGCGCTTCTATCATCTCGATACTTGTTTTTGTCCGTTGCCCGACGGCGCGGCGGTTTGGTTTCCGGCGGCGTTCGATGAATACGGGCAACGCGCGATTCGGTCGCACGTCGGCGAGCTGATCGACGTCGAGGAAGAAGAAGCCGCGCATTTTTCCTGCAACGCCGTGGTGCTCGACATCGACATCGTCCTGCCAGAAGGCACGCCAAAACTAGTCAGCGCGCTCACCGCGCGCGGCTATCGCTGCCATCAATTGCCGATGACTGAATTCTTGAAAGCCGGCGGTGCCTGCAAATGCCTCACCATGTTCCTGCCGCAACGCGAGAGTGTGTAGGCTAACAATGTCATCCCGAGCGAAGTCGAGGGATCCCGTTGCGAAATCTTCAAGGTAACTTCCGCGGGATTCCTCGGCTGCGCTCGGAATGACAAGGATACTCCCTGCGTCGAAAGATCGCGTCGGCTAACAACGGGCGCGTTTCCTCCCCAGCTCCTTCTCGATCTTCGCCAGCGGCAAAGCATTCACCACATCTTCCTTCGTCAGCCAGCCTTTGCGCGCGACGCCGATGCCGAAATGCAAATCCTGCAATCGCGAAGTGCGATGCGCATCGGGATTGATGACGCACTTCACGCCTTTGCTTTTTGCCAGCGGCCACCAGCGCCAATCCAGCTCGAGCCGCTTCGGCGCGGAATTAATTTCGATCCACGTGCCTGTCTCCGCCGCGGCTTCGATCACCGCCGCGAGATCGATCGCGTAAGCTTCGCGTCGCAACAGCAAACGCCCAGTCGGATGCGCCAGCATCGTGACCAGCGGATGCGAAATCGCTTTGATCACGCGCTCAGTCATTTCTGTTTCGGTCAACGTCAGCGCGCCGTGCACGGAAGCGACGACGAAATCGAGTTCGGCGAGTACGTCATCCGGAAAATCGAGCGAGCCATCGCGCATGATGTCGACCTCGACGCCGTGGAAAACGTGCATGCCGTCGAGCGCGCTGTTTAATTTTTCCACCTCCACCCGCTGCGCGCGCAGCCGTTTCACATCGAGCCCGTGCGCCTGCACCTGGCTCTTGCTGTGATCGGAAATGCCGAGGTATTGCAGCCCGAGTTCCTGCGCGGCGGCCACCATTTCCTCGAGCGAATTGTGCCCATCACTCGCAGTGGTGTGGCAATGAAAAGTCCCGCGCAAATTTTCCAGCTCGATCAACCGCGGCAACGTACCCGCTTCCGCCACCGCGAATTCGCCGCCATTCTCGCGCAATTCCGGCGGCACGAAATCGAGCGCCATCGCACGATACAATTCCGTCTCGTCATGAATCGCCGGAATCGGCGCGCTCGTCTTTTTCGGATTCTTCGGCGCGGGGGCGACGCGATATTCGTTCAACGTCCAGCCGCGATCGAGCGCGCGATTGCGCATGACAATGTTGTGTTCCTTGCTGCCGGTGAAATAACTAAGCGCGAACGGATACTCCGCGTTCGTGACCACGCGCAGGTCGCATTGAATGCCAGATTTCAAACGCACGCTGCTCTTGGTCGGCCCGCGCGCGATCACGCTCTCGACCAGCGGATGCGCGCAGAGAAACTCCGTGATCGCGTCGGCTGATTTACTGGCGACGATGAAATCGAGATCGCGCACGATCTCTTTGCGCCGGCGAAAACTGCCGGCGATGGAGACCTGCGAAGCGCGCGCGTGTGCGGCCAGGTCGCTGCGCAGTTGCTCGGCGTCGCTCGCGACTTCGCCGAGCTGAAACGAGCCGGCGTGCTTCGCGCGATTCGCGATCGCGGTCGCCAGCTTCGTTTGCGTCGTTTTGCCGAAGCCGGGCAACTCCGCGACGCGCCCGTCTTCGCAAGCCTTCGCCAAATCCGCGATCGAACTCACGCCGAGCTCCTCGTAAAGCGTTTTGATCTTTTTCGCGCCGAGACCCGAGAGCGAAAACAATTCGAGAATGCCCGGCGGAAATTCCGCGCGCAGTTCGTCGAGAAATTTCAGGCCATCCGTCGTCGCGAGTTCCTTGATTTTCGACGCGATCGCTTTGCCGACGCCAGGAATTTTCTCCAGCGTCTCTTCGTTTTGCAGATCGGAAAAGCTCGCGCCCCACGCTTCGATCGAGCGCGCGGCATTGGTGTAAGCGCGAATCTTGAACGGATTTTCGCCCTTCAATTCCAGCAGTGTCGCGATCTCGTCGAGCGCGTCGGCTATTTGTTCCTTCGTCATCTTGGGTGCAGTTCGCGCCGCGCTACTTTCCGCGTAACTTTCGCCGTCGCAAAATGGGAATGAAAATGCGAAGGGGCATTTTGGTTTTTTTCATCTGGCTCGCCATGAGCTGGTCGTCAGCCGACGCGATCATCCTGCTCCGCACGGGCGATCCGAACGCGAACATTACCGCGCCGCCCGCGGGCGACATCGCGGGGCAGGGCTGGGACTACGAGGGCGTGTGGGGCAGTTTTCTCGGAACGCCAATTGCGCCGAACTTTTTCATTTCCGCCGCGCACATCGGCCAGGCTGGAATCGTTTTCGCTTATCTCGGCGCCAATTACACCATCACGCAGGGCTATTACGATCCGACCGGCGATTTCGTGATCTGGCGCACGCACGAAACATTTCCCAGCTTCGCGCCGCTCTACGCACGCACCGACGAAGCGGGGCAACGCATCGTCGCCATCGGCCGCGGGACGCAACGCGGCACTCCCTATTCTCTCGACGGCACACAGCTCGGCTGGCTCTGGGGCGGCGGCGGCCTCATGCGGTGGGGAGATAATCTCGTCGCCAGCATTTATCCAAACGGCGCGACCAACGACCTGCTCTACGCCACCTTCGACCAAGCCGGCCTGAGCGATGAATTCATTTTCTCGAGCGGCGATTCCGGCGGCGCGATGTTTCTCGACGATGGCGGGGTGACCAAACTCGCCGGCATCAACTACGCCGTCGACGGTCCGTTCTCCGAGGTCGCGCAACCCGACAGCACCCAGACGTTTCTTGCCGCGCTCTACGACACGCGCGGCCTCTACGCGCAGGACGATACCGACGCGTGGATGTTGATCGCGGGCGTCAACCTCGTACCCGCCGGCTCCTACGACACGCGCATTTCCACCAAGCTTTTCTGGATCGCCAACGTGATCGCGTTGCCTGTGAGCGGACACGAAAACAATTCCGGCACCATTACCTACACCAAACTACTCACTTCCCCGCAGCTTCCCTACGTCGTCGAGCAATCGGATAATCTGATGAGTTGGACGACGGCGACCACAACCGACGAGATCGTTTCCACCAACGGTAGCACGCAGGTCATCAAAGCAAAAGTCGACGCCGGCGTCGCGACGCATCTTTTTTTGCGCCTGCGCACGTCCAATCCGTGAGCTACATCCGCCCGCGCTGGCGGTAGAAACGGTAACGCGCTAAAATCGAGTCGACGTATTTGCGCGTGCCGGGGAAATCGATGCTCGCCCGGAATTTTTCGTCAGCCAGCGTGCTCTCCGGATCGTTGTTCGCCCAGCGCTGGGCGCGGCTGGCGCCCGCGTTGTATTCGGCGAGCGCGAAGGCGGCTGGCTGCGGTTGTTTTTGCCAATGCTGGAAGGCGCGCCGCAAATACCACGCGCCGGCTTCGAGATTCGTTTTCGCGTCGAAGAGATCGTCCGCCTGGAAATTTTCCACGTGCGTTTCCTTCGCCCACTCGCTCGCGGCGCGTTCGCTCACCTGCATCAGTCCGCGCTCGCCCGCCGTGCCGTATTTCCGCGGATCGAACCGACTCTCGCGCCAGACGACCGCTTTCACCAGCATCGGGTCGAGTCGATTCTTCGCGGCCACGTTACGAATGAGCGCATCGAATTGATGAAAGCGCGCCGGGCTCAACCATTCGTAGGCGGTGTAGATGACGTCGCCGGAACGCCACGCCGCCAGCGCCAGCGCAGCGAGGATCGCGAACCCGACGCAAATGATTAACTTGAGGACAACTCGCATCGTCACCATGTGCCTTTTCATTCTTTGCACGCAATCGTCGCGGCGTCTCGCGCGCATCGCATTTTCTCATGAGCGCTAGATTCGCGCGCGTGCTAGTCGATCGCGCGATTCGTCGCGAATTAGACTACGCGATCCCGCCCACGCTGGCGGAACGCGTGAGCGTGGGCGCGCGCGTACGCGTGCCGTTTCGCGATCGCGCCGCGCTCGCCACCGTCGTCGCCCTGCTCGAGGAATCGAGCGCGACTGGCATGCGCGAAATTGAAGCCGTCATCGGCGACGGCCCGACTTTGAGTGAGCCGTTGCTCGAACTCGCGCGCTGGATTTCCGCCTACTACTGCTGCCCGATCGAAACGGTGATGCGCAGTCTGCTGCCGCAAGTGATCCGGCGCGGCGAAGTGAGCTGGAAGAAACAGCAGTTCGTCCAGATCGCCGGTCCAGCGTCAGCCGACACGATCAGGAAACGCGCGCCGCGCCAGGCCGAGTTGCTCGACGAGCTTGCTAAAGAATCGGCGCCAGTTCTGGCCGCGGAAATTCTTGCGCGCCTGTCGCTCACCGCGTCGACGCTGCAATCATTGGCGAAACGCGGCTTGGTAAAATTGAGCGAAGCCGCCGTCGCGCGCGACCCGCACGCCGGCGAGGAATTCGTTCCGAGCCCCGAGCTTACCCTCAACGACGAACAGCGCTCCGCCTTCGCCAGGATCGTGCTGGCTATTTCCGCGCCGGAAACCGCGAAACCGATTTTGCTGCACGGCGTCACCGGCAGCGGCAAAACGGAAATTTATCTGCAGGCGATTCGCGAAACCTTGCTGCGCGATCGCACTGCCATCGTCCTAGTGCCGGAAATTTCGCTCACGCCGCAAACAGTCGAGCGTTTCAAGAGTCGTTTTGCGAATTCGCATGATTCCGTCGCGGTCTTGCACTCGCACCTGAGCGAGGGCGAACGCCACGACGAATGGCACAAGGTTCACTCCGGCCGCGCGCGCATCGTCATCGGCGCGCGCAGCGCCGTGTTTGCGCCGTTGAAAAATCTCGGCCTCATCGTGGTCGACGAAGAACACGAGACTTCCTACAAGCAGGAAGAAGCGCCGCGGTATCACGCGCGTGATGTCGCGGTCGTGCGCGCGAAGATCGAGAAGTGTGTCGTTGTGCTCGCGAGCGCGACACCTTCCCTGGAGAGCTACCACAACGCCTTGAACGGCAAATACGAGCTGGCGACCCTCACGCAGCGCGTCGACAACAATCAGATGCCGCTCATTCGCGTGGTCGATTTGCGGCAGGAAAGGCGAGGCGAGAAAGCGGCCAGCATTCTCTCGGAGAAATTGCGCACCGCGATCGCAGATCGGGTCGGCAAACGCGAGCAGACGATCCTGTTCCTGAATCGTCGCGGCTTTTCCACCTCGCTCATTTGCAGCCATTGCGGCAACGCGCGCGATTGCCCGAATTGCAGCGTCGCGCTCACCTTCCATCGGGCGATGGCGCGCTTAAGCTGCCATCTTTGCGGGCACACGGCGGCGGTGCCGAAGCGTTGCCCGGAATGCAAACAGGACGCGCTAATTTACGCTGGTTTCGGCACGGAAAAGGTGGAATCGACCGTCGCGCAAATTTTCCCGACGGCGGTGGTGAAGCGCATGGATTCCGACTCGATGACGCGCAAGGATTCGTATCGCGACACGCTGCGCGCCTTTCGCGCAGGCAAGATCGATATCCTCGTCGGCACGCAGATGATCGCGAAGGGTCTGCATTTTCCAAACGTGACGCTCGTCGGCATCATCAACGCCGATCTCGCGCTGCATCTGCCGGATTTTCGTGCGGGCGAGCGGACGTTCCAGTTGCTCACGCAAGTTTCCGGTCGCGCCGGGCGCGGGGAGACGCCGGGCGAAGTGTTTGTGCAAAGTTACACGCCGTTTTCACCATCGATTCAGTTCGCGCGGCATCACGATTTTGGCGGCTACGTCGAGCAGGAATCGGAATTTCGCGAGCGCTGCGGTTTCCCGCCCTTCACCCACGCGGTGCTCATTTCGGTGCGTTCGGCGCACGAAGAGCGCGGAAAATTTTCAGCCGACACGCTCCGGCGCGAATTGCGCAAAGCGTTGCCGGACGAATTCGTCGTCGGCGAGGCTGCGCCCGCGCCGCTGGAGAAATTGCAGGGACAATTTCGTTTCCACATTCTGCTGCGAGGCAGCGCGATCCTACGGCTCAGCCGACTCGTGCGCGGCGTCCTCGACAAACTCCCTTTTCCCGAAGACGTCGCCGCCTCCGTCGACGTCGACCCTTATCAGTTGCTCTAAAGAGGAACGCGACTACTGGCCACCGTTACCCATAGGGGATCGTCCGCCGGTTTGCTGAATGTGCGTGAATTGCTCTTTGGCCTGGCTCCCAAGACCGCTGTCGTTATCCGTGCCCGTCTCCGGAACTTGGACCCAGCCACCGCCGATGATGTGGCTGCCAGTTTGCGGAGGCACCCACACCCAGCGCATTTTCTTCGCCGGCGCCGCGGAAGCCGTAGCGGCTGGTTTCCCACCCAGTTTCACCTGCACGACGGCGCTGGCGCCAGTTCTCACATGCGGTGTCGAAGTCACGACCTTTCCGGAAGCTAGCGCGCTCACGGAGTAACGTCCCGCCGGCACGTCCGCTATCGCAAAATGACCTTTCGCGTCCGTCCTTCCGTAAAGCGTCGCGACCGGCTTTCCTTTCTCGGATTGCACCTGAATCTGCGCATTCTTGAGCGGGCGATTGCTCGCGTCCAGCAACTGGCCCTCGATCGTTGATTTCTGGGCGAAAGCCGCGCTGAGCCCCACACACCACAAAAACACGAGGCCGAAAGTGAACGTTTTCATACCCTCAATAAGAGAACAGAGCGGGCGCGTGGGCAAGGAAAAAGCCCGCCGCTGGAATCTTAAACGTCCGGATGTTCCACCTGGCGGCGACGAAAGCGAGCGAATCGCCACGCGGTTGCCAGGCAACCGAACCCGTAGCGGACGCTGCGGCGAAAGTTAATCGACGAAGCTTCCGGCATGTATTTCGCCGGGCAGGTGATTTCTCCGATCGGCTCGCCCAGCGCGATGATCTGCGCCAGCACTTGGTTGTCGAAGACGAAGTCGTTCGAGTTCTGCGCGAGGGGTAGTCTCTCGAGCAGGGCGCGGGAGAAAGCACGATAACCCGTGTGATACTCCGACAGTTTTGCGCCAAGCAGCACGTTTTCCGCGAGAGTGAGGATGCGATTCGAAAGATATTTCCACCACGGCATGCCGCCGCGCAGCGCGCCGCCACCGAGGACGCGCGACCCCAGCACGCAGGAATACAAGCCGCTCGCCACCATCGACGCCATCGCCGGAATGAGAGCCGGCGTGTACTGATAATCCGGATGCAGCATGATCACGATGTCTGCTCCGGCGTCGAGCACGAGCCGGTAACACGTTTTCTGATTGCCGCCGTAACCGCGATTCTCGGGATGAATCTCAAGATGCAGCCGCTGCAATTCGCGCGCGATTTGCGCGGTCTCATCGTGGCTGGCGTCATCAACCAGAATCATTTCGTCGACGATCTCGCGCGCCACCACTTCCGCGTAAGTCTGGCGCAAGGTGCGCGCCGCGACGCGGGCATCACGACGACGATTTTTTGCCTTGGAGCATGCGCAGAGAAAGCCGGCAGACGGGCTCGAACCGACGACCTGCTGATTACAAATCAGCTGCTCTACCAACTGAGCTATACCGGCATTTACGAGGGAAAATAGCGGGTTTCTTTCTGTTTTCTACCGCGATTGCACCCGTCATTTATACCTCGGCTACCGCCGTGATCACGCTCCGCGCGACGACGCGCCGATTCCGACCTTCAAAGATTTCCGCAGCACGATCGAGTTGCTCGACCGCCGTTCGAAATCGTTTATCAGCCAAGCGTCCGATCTCGTTGCGGAGATGCGCCGCTTTGCGCAGAACGTCGAGCGACTAAACCGTGCTCACGTCGCACTGCTTCTGGTTCTGATCCGCTGCGCGTTTCTCGTGGGATTTCTTATCGCTCGCTGGGTATGATTCTATTTTTCGGTTACGGAGCCGTCGGCGCGTTGTGGTTGACGGCACTCGTCCTCGTCATTTCGCACCACTCACGATCTTCAAAGCGAAAAGCAATCGTTAGACTGGCGGGATTCAAATGGACGCGAGCTGATTTCTGCCGCGGTTGGCTCATCACCGGCGATACCGGTTCAGGGAAGGCGCGTTCGGACATCACGCCTCTTCTCTTCCAAATCTTCCGCAACGAGCCGACTTGGGGCGGACTCTGCATCGACGACAAAGGCATTTACTGGAAAACCCTCTCGGCGATGGCGCGGGATTTTGGCCGCGAAGACGATTTGATTCTTCTCCAAGTGAAACCCGAGGACGCGCCTCTCCGTTGCAACCGAAGCAAACCTACAACCTCACTTCCGACCGCACCGTTCCTTACAACACCTTCGCGAAAGTAGTCGCCTCGGGTCATCAGACAGCACGCCGTCGAGAGTATCCGAACATTTCTCTAATCGCCTTCTCTCCCAGCCGCCTGAGCAAATCGGCGGCATGAAAGAAACCATCGCGAACTATCTGCAAGCGTTCATCACTGCGGACATCTCGCAGGTCCTCTGTCCTGGTCACAGCTCCTTCGACTTCGCCGATATCGATCGCGGCAAAATCATCTGCGTCGCCATGCCGAGGCGCGTCACGATCAGTGATCGTCGATGGACCCTCTGCATCTCTAATCTACACCGAATCTTGATAGGCGTTGCGTCTACTCGGTTTATTTGGCCCCGGACTCGAACCCGACAAAATCCGAAGTGATGTGATGCGATCATGCTTTCGAGGATCATCAAGCTGCTGTGCGCCGCGTGCCCCAGACGTGGCTAAGTGATTCGCCATACCAATCGTCTCAATCCGACGTAACCTTGCAGATGACACTGCCCCCGATCGGAGAGGCGAACGCGGCACCTTGCCGGCGGGCACATTCAGGCAAACTCAAATGTCTCTAGAATCCTGCCCGTCCTGCGGCCACGCCCTTTCCATCGTCGACGCCCACTGCCGTCATTGTGTTGCGTCAACCCGGGACGCCGCGCCAATCAAACGGTTCGATCTCAAACTCGTGCCGACGGCAATTCTTGTTGCGGTGGCTTTGATCATTTTACTATATGCGATTTTCTCTCGCTAAAGAAGTCATCAGAGTTGGGCGTGCCTTCAGCATGTCCGTCGTTCTGTGCATCGTCGCGGCTCCGTTTGGGGTCGCTCAGTCGTCTCCCAAGTCCGTTGCCAGCGGACTACCTCGTCAGGCCAAGCCAATATCCGAAGTTGTCGTGCCGATACCGAGCAAAATATTTGCGTCGCTCGACAAATTCTCCAACGCGAATTGGCGATTGGTTCAGCGCGATGGCCTCGCGCGGGCCAAGCCTCACGGCG
>JALYTV010000125.1 GCA_030854105.1 Verrucomicrobiota bacterium
CTAGATCGCCCGCGGCAAGCCCCGATAAAATCTCCACCTCGTTTCCGTAATCGGTCCCTACCTGCACGCCGCGAAAATGAACGCGATTTTCCGCGTCGACCACGGCGACGCGCGTTCCCTTCGATCCCGTCACCAGCGCGTCGCCCGGAATCAGCAGCGCGGCATGCGCGCGCGCGGTTGAGAAGCTGACCTGCGCGTACATGCCGGGCAGCAAAACCTCTTTGGGATTCGGCACCAGAAGAATCGCCAGCATCGACCGGGAGCCGGTATCCACCTCATGCGTGAACCGCGAGACGGTCGCTTGAAACACGCGCCCGGCGAGTTCCTGCACGCGCAATTCGCCCTTCTCGCCGTCGTGAATCGCGCCGACATACGATTGCGGCACGTTGACGAAGATCCGCATCGTCGCGATCTCGGCGATCCGAAACATTTCCTTCGCCGCGCCGCCGTTGCCGGAGTTGATCAGCGTTCCGATATCGACATTGCGCGCCGTAATGATGCCGTCGAACGGCGCGGTGACGTGCGAGTACGCTTTCAACTGCTCGAGTCGCCGCAGATTCGCCTCGTTGCCGGTGATCAGGTCGCGCTCACTCACGATTTTGGCGGTCGCGGCTTCCACTTCGGCCTTGCGAATTTCCAGGCTCCCGAGCTTTTCTTCCGCCTCCTGATGGGACATGATGCCCTTCTTTTCGAGGGCCTCCCATCGCCTATACGTGGCTTGCGCCAGATTCAGATTGGCGTTCGCAAGCCCCAGAGCCGCCTGCAATTCCTTAAGAGTGGATTGTGAATTGGAGGTGGTGGCCCGCGCCTGTTGAATCTGCTGATCGAGCTCGGGCGTTTCGAGTTCGGCCAGCACCTGACCCTTCTTCACGCGATCGCCGATATCCACGTTGCGCTTGACCAGATACCCGTCGGCACGGGCGAAGATGGGCGATTCGACATTCGCCTGAAGATCGCCGGGCAGCTCGAGCGGCGCGTTCGCGGGCGCCGGGCGGGCCGCCGTGACGTTCACGACGGGAAGCTGCGTTCGCTCGGTCTTTACCTCAGCGGCGAGCAATTTGTCGCGGCGAATCCGTGGCAGAATTCCGGCCACAACGGCCGCGATCACGATGAGACCGAGGACCGCGAAGAACGTCAACAGCGGACGGACGCGCGCGCGCGGCGGAGCCTTGATTCGCTCCGGACGTCGGTCGATGACAGTGGTGTCCCTGGTTTCCAACTGATTCAATTATCGTAAATCGCGAGAGTGACCGCGTCCTCTTCATCGAGCGGCTTATGGCGGAGCACCGTGTAAACCACGGGAACGAAGCACAGCGTCGCGATGGTCGCCATTACCAGGCCGCCGATCACCGCGCGTCCCAGCGGCGCGTTCTGCTCGCCGCCTTCGCCCCAACCGATCGCCATCGGCAACATGCCCACGATCATCGCCAGCGCCGTCATGAGCACCGGCCGAAGCCGCGTGAAGCCCGCTTCGAGCGCGGCGGTTTTCGCATCGGCGCCCTTCAGACGAAGATCGTTCGCGAAGTTCACGAGCAAAATGCTGTTTGCCGTCGCCACGCCGATACTCATGATCGCTCCCATTAACGAGGGTACGTTGATCGTAGTTTGCGTCAGGAATAGCATCAGCAAAATGCCAGAAAGCGCCCCGGGCAAGGCCATCAAAATGATGAAGGGATCGAGCCAGGATTGAAAGTTCACCACCATCACGAAGTACACCAGTAGGATCGCGAACAGCAATCCGACGCCCAGCCCGATGAACGACGACCGCATGGTTTCCACCTGTCCGCGCACTTCGAAAAAGCTCCCTTTCGGCAGTTTGGGCGTGAACTCCTTGAGCAGCCGGGTTACGTCCGACGCCACCGAACCGAGATCGCGATCCTGCACGTTGGCGTATATATCGTAGAGCGGCTGAACATTGTAATGATTCACGACCGAGGCGGTGGTTCCTCTCGATAGGCGTGCGACGTTCGAGAGCATTTGCGTCGCTCCGGTGCTCGATCGGACCGGCGTTCGGAGCAGCGCGGCCGTCGAATCGACGCGGTACTGCGGCGTCTGCACGGCGATCGGATAATCGATGCCGTTCTGCGGGTTAATCCAATAGTTCGGCGCGGTCTGCGTGCTCGAACTCAGCGAGACGAGCATGCCGTCCGCCACGTCCTTTTGGGTTAAGCCAAGCTGGTCCGCGCGCGTGCGGTCCACGTTGAAGCGGATCTCGGGTACGTCGAGTACCTGATGGAGATGCACGTCCACCGCGCCCGGCACCACGGCGAGCCGCCGCTCGATTTCGCGCGCCAGAACGTAATTTTTCTTGGCGTTCGATAGCGGCCCGATGACTTGCAAGTCGATCGGCGCGGGAAGCCCGAAATTCAAAATCTGGCCGACGATATCGGCGGGCTGAAAAAAGAAAGTCAGATTGGGGAATTCACTCCCCAGGCGGGTCCGCAGCTCGCGAACGTAACCCCAGGTGGAATGATGTTCGCCGGCGCGAAGGGAAACCAGAATTTCGCCGTCGAACGCCCCGACGGTGGCGCTGTCGCTGAACGCGATGTTCAAGCCGCTGTAAGGCAGGCCGATATTGTCGAGAATGTCGGTCAGTTCGTCCGCCGGAATCACCTTGCGAATGGTATCTTCCACCTGCGAGAAGTAGGTCTCCGTTTCCTCGAGACGGGTCCCGGCGGGCGCGCGGACATGCAGGCGAATCTGGCCCGCGTCCACTTGCGGAAAAAAATCAGTCCCGATGAACGGGATGAGCGCGGCGCTGACGGCGCTTAACGCGAGAAATCCCGCGGCCACGAGCTTGCGGTGGTCGAGCGAAGCGGCCAGCAGATTCCGGTAACCCTCGCGCAGTTTGTGGAACTGCCGATTGAATGCGTGGTGCGCGCGCCAGAAGACGTTGTCGCCCGCCTCGTCCGATTCGGTTTCGCCGTGGCTATAGCGGTCGACCTCCTTGCGAAGCAGGTACTTGATCATCGTCGGCACCAGCGTGCGGGAAAGAAAATACGACGCCATCATCGCCAGCACCACCGCGAGCGCCAGCGGAGTGAAAAGATAGCGCGCCGCACCGCTCAGGAAAATCACGGGAACGAAAACGATGCAGATGCACAGCGTCGAGACGAACGCCGGAACCGCGATTTGCTGCGCGCCATCGAGAATGGCGCGGATAATCGGTTTCCCCTGCGCCAGATTGCGGTGAATATTCTCGATCTCGACGGTCGCGTCGTCCACCAGAATGCCGACCGCGAGCGCGAGGCCGCCGAGCGTCATCACGTTAATCGTTTCACCCAACAGGTGAAGCACGGCGAGCGAGGCGAGTATCGAGAGCGGAATCGAAACGCAGACGATGACGGTGCTGCGCCAGCTTCCCAGGAACAGCAGAATCATCATGGCGGTGAGCAGCGCCGCGATAATCGCTTCCCGCAGCACTCCTTTGATCGCCGCGCGAACGAATACCGATTGATCGAAGAGGAGGCTGATCTTGAGCGCCGGAGGCAGCGTGGATTGGATGCGCGGCAGGATCTCCTTCAAGCGCTTGACGATTTCGAGCGTCGAAGACCCGCCATTTTTCAGAACGGTAAGAAGCGCCCCGCGGCTGCCATTGTGCCGCACGATATTCTGCTGCACCATGAAGCCGTCGCGCACGTGCGCCACGTCGCGGACGTAGATGGTTGTGCCATTCACCTGCTTGATCGGCAGATTGTTAAACGCCGCCGCCACCTCGGGCGCGCTGTTGAGCTTCACCGTGTATTCGTGCGTGCCGATCTTGACGTTGCCAGAGGGAATAATCAGGCTCTGCGTGTTTATCGCATTCACCACGTCCGTGGCGGACAGCCCCTGCGCATAAACCGAGCGGGGGTCCAGATCCACCATGAT
>JALYTV010000126.1 GCA_030854105.1 Verrucomicrobiota bacterium
GTGATGGGTTTCCTCATGGGCGTCATCTCGGCCGCCATCTATAATCTCATTGCCAGGTGGGTGGGCGGCCTGGAGTTCGAGATCGAATAAGATCGTGTCGGCTAACTACGGATACTTCGCGCGATAGAAGCGCATCGAAAGATTCGCCGCGCCGGTATCGGTAAATTGCAGGCTGCCGTCGCCGGCGGCGGTCGCGGTGCCGATATTCCCAAACGGCACGACGAGATCGTTCGTCGCCTGGATGGTGTGCGACTGGAAAGGCACGCCGTTGCCCGGAGCGGCGACGTTACCGCTCCCGAGCAAAATCGGCGCCGCCAAACTCACGAAGGGCGTGACCGGCGCGATCCGGTAAACGCTGCCGGTGCTGATGTCCGCGATGTAAATTTCGCCATTGGCGTCTTCGCCGAAGCCGGTCGGATTCGCGAGCGTGTAACCGCTGCCGGTGAAAACTGTGCTGGTGATGTCTTGGAGATTGCTGACCGCAGTTCCGTTGTAGTTGAGCGCAAAAATCTTCGCCGTGCTGCCGTTCGGCCCGAGATAATCGCCGAAGATGTAGGTGCCGTTAAGCGCAGGGATTTGCTTCCCGCGATAAACGTAACCGCCGATGCAGGTGCGACCAGCCACGCCATTGCCTGGATCGTTGCGCGGATAATCGACGATCGGATTCACCCGCGGCGGCACCGGTGTCGGCGTCGGCGTCGGCGTCGCGGTCGCATACGTTGGGTTTTGGATGGTGCCTTCGCGATCGCGCCAGCCGTAGTTTTCGCCGCCGCCAGAATTCGCCGGCTCCTGCGCGTCGACCTCTTCGCGCGAGCTTTGGCCCACGTCGCCGATATACATGCGGCCGGTGCCGCGATCGAAACTATCGCGATACGGATTACGCAAACCGAGCAGCCAAATTTCCTTCTGCACATTCGTAATGCTGGAGATGGCGTAGGGATTGTCCGACGGAATGCTGTAGGTGCCGGTCGCGGGGTCGACATGAAGGCGCAGCATTTTGCCGAGCATGGTGGTGATGTCCTGCGCGTTGCCGATACCGGCGGTGTGGCCGGAACCGATGTCATCGCCGTTCCCGCCGTCACCCAGCGCGATGTAGAGATTGTGATCGTCGTTCGCGCGCGGGCTGAAGCCGATCCAGCCGCCATTGTGATTCGTCTGCGGCTGCGTCACCGTCAGCAGCGTCTTGATCGTCGACGGCGTGGTATCCGCGATCTTCGAGGTCGCGGGATCGCCGGAAACCTGATACTGCGCGACGTGCGTGAGGCCGCTGAGGACATTGGCGACGTAATCGACATAAAACTTTCCGTAACCGGGCTTGGTCACGTCCAAATAATCGGGATCCGAACGCGAGACCGAGCAGGCCTTGCTCGCCGCTGTTGCCGACGGGGATGGTGATGAAAGGCGTCGCGTTCACCACGCCAGTGGCGAGATCGAGCACTTTGATTTGCCCGTTCAGTTGGACAATAAAAAGCCGGCTCTAATCGCCGCGCGGCGCAATGACCAGAACGGGATTGGTCAATCCGCTCGCAACCCGGACGGCGGTGACGCCGGTGATAGTTTGCGCCGGCAGACGGATCACAGACAGCACGATCAGCAGAAACGAAAAAGCGCGTAGTCCCATAAATCCCTCCCGAAGAATTCGTGCGCCGCTGATATTTCGCGGGCAAAAGATTCCGCGCGCTGTCTCGAGCAAGGACTCGCGGGCGAGCCTTAGCGTTCACCCGAACGCAGAGCGGCGAACGTGCCCGAAAATTCCGCCGCCAGCGCGCTCTCCTCCACCACACAATGCAAACGCAGGCGCGCTTTTTCCCTGGCCGCGATCGCGTCGATAAATTTCCGCAGCTCCTTCTTCTCCGGGCGGAGACACGTCGCGCGAATCGTTTCTTTTACCGGACGCAGAAAGCGCATGGAACTTTCCACCACGACGAGATGCGCGGGCGAATCCTCGCCCAGCTCCAGCCAGAGCAGGCCGTAGGCAGCGAGCGTCGCCACCGCATTGATGCTGCCGCCGAAAGCGGTGTGCAGATGATTGTGATTGGCCAAGACCGGCGCGGTGAGCGTAAAGCCGCGCGCGTCGTTCGCCACCGCGCGCACCTGCATCGCACGCGTCAGCGGAATTTGCTCGTGCAGAAACGACTCCGCTCGGCGCAGCGTCTCTTCCACGTCGCTAATCAATACCCCGGCGGGCCGGGGCGGGTCGGCTGTTGCGACAACGGCGGCGGCGCATTCGGATCGACTTCTCCTGGCACCGAGCGAGTGGTGGTCGTGGTCGAAATCGTCGAGTTCGAGTCCGCCGGCGCGCAGGCGCCCAACAGCACCGTTGCTAAAAACAACAGCGTTCCTTTCGTGATCACGACCTGACTAAAGCGGGGGCTGTTCGACAATCCAGCGCAAACTACGCGCGGTCTCGTGGCCGCTAAAATTCGCCGGGATGTTCCGCCATTTGCGAACGCGTCTGTTCCCGCTGCTCACTATCGAGGTAGGGCGAACGATCCCGGTAAACGCCATCGGGTGCCTGCGTGGCGCAGCCGGTCAGCAACACGGCGAAAAGAAGACAAAGGAGAGCTTTCGTGTTCACGCAAAAAATAAAGCGCGCCGCGCGCCCGCAATCCAGTTGAATCTGCCGCGCGCTGTCGCAGCTTCGCGCATGCAGCTCGGCGGTTTTCATCATCTCACCGCCGTCACCGCGCGCGCGCGCGACAATCTCGCTTTCTACACGCGCACGCTTGGGATGCGTTTAGTGAAGCGCACGGTGAACCAGGATGACGTCTCGGCTTACCATTTGTTTTATGGCGACGGCGCGGGCTCGCCCGGCAGCGACCTCACGTTTTTTGATTTCGCCGCTCCGCCCGAGCGTCGCGGCACCAGCGCCATCGTGAGCACGGGCTTGCGCGTGGACGACGCGAGCTTCGGTTACTGGGCCAGGCGCTTTCGCGAGCTCAACGTTACGCACGGACCACAGACGACGCGATCTGGGCGCGCCGTGCTCGATTTCGAAGATGCGGAAGGTCAACGCCTCAGCCTCGTCGCCGACGAATCCGGCGCCGCGGGAAAAGCGTGGGCGGCGAGCGACGTCCCCGCGGCGCATCAGATTCGCGGGCTCGGCTGCATTCGCCTCAGCGTGCCGGAACTCAGCCGCACCGAGCAAATTCTAATCGAAGTCATGCAGATGCGGCGAACGCCAGACTACGCGCTGGGCGACGCGACGTTGCACGTTTTTCAAATGGGCGACGGCGGTCCTGCGGCGGAGTTGCATGTCGCGGTCGAATCGGGAATCGCGCGCACCCGGCACGGCGCCGGCGGCGTCCATCATATCGCGTTCCGCCTTCCCGACGCCGACTACACCGAATGGCAGGAGCGTCTCGAACAATTCGGCGTCGCCAACAGCGGACCGGTCGATCGCTTCTATTTTCGCCGCCTCTATTTTCGCGAGCCGAACGGAATTCTTTTCGAGCTCGCCACCGACGGCCCGGGTTTTACCGCGGACGAACCGTTGGCGACGCTGGGTGAAAAGCTTTCGTTGCCGCCCTTTCTCGAATCGGAGCGCGCGCGGATCGAAGCCGGCCTCAAACCGCTCTGAGCAGACGGCCAGCGCTTTCCACACACGCGAACTAATGATGATGAAACCCTGCCTCTTTCTCCTGTTGCCTGCGTTCGCTCTATTGTTTTTCACCGGCTGCGCGCAAACCAGCGCCGATGTGCCCGCGGAAGGACCGGACGCCACGGTCGCGGCCACCGCGCCGGTCTCGGCCGCCTGGGTTCCGCAGAAGTAAGCGATCGTTAGCCGACGCGCGCTGGCGATTTGTCGCTGGCGGCGAGCGAAGTTAGAGTCGTGTGCTGTGCGC
>JALYTV010000127.1 GCA_030854105.1 Verrucomicrobiota bacterium
ATCCGAGACTCGCCAGCCGCCGCCATTCCTCGATTTTTTTCAGCGCGATCGAATCAATCGCCACCGGATCGCGGCTCGCGTAAATGGTGTCGAAATGCTTTTGATAATTCGGATGCGAAGCGGGACCGCCCGCGTATTCGGCGATGAGCCCGTCCATGATATTGAGCACCACTTTGCTTCCAATCGCCGGGTTGCCGTAAATTTCGGCGAGACTCCCGGCCGCGAAATGAGTCGACTGCGTAAACCGGCGCCAGTTGTCGATGTTCGGCACGGTCATGTTGTAAATGCAACCCGCCACGCCGTTGGTTTCGCTGTCGCTCAGCACCGGCACATTGATGACTTTGGTCACGTCCTGCGTGAGCACTTTCGCCACGTAACTCGTCACGCTCATGTTTTGCCCGTCCGAAAGCGGCACGCTGGTGATGCCGCCGTGGTAATCGTGATCGCCCCAGACGAGATTGCCGAGCAACGGACCCGAGATCGAAACTTTCGGATCGTAGCCACCGTAGCCCAGCACGCCCACGAGCCGATAACCTTCGTTGCCGTAGCCCGCGGCATGCGCGCCGCCGAGGGTGCGATCCCAGACGACGATGCTCTCGCGCGCATGCCCGGCGGCCACGAGGCCGTCGACAATGGCGTTCACGACATCGCGATGCGTGGCGAAAATTTCTCCGCCCGCCGCCGAAATTTTGATTCCGACTTTGTCCTTCGGCGAAACGAGCGAGCGCCAGGCGCTGGCCACATCGGCCTGTTTGGTAACGGCCATGACCAGCCGATTCACCATCGCGCGCACGATCGCGGGATTCGTTTTGTAATTCTTGATCGCATCGGCATCGTGCGCGACGTACACGACCGAGGGCGTGGCGGCCGGGCTCTGCGCGCAGGCGGAAGCAGCCGCTGCCATCAGAGTGAAAAACAGAATGAGCGAGCGCACGCGGGGAGAGATTACGAACAAGAGCGATGGGCACAACTCAGACGCCGTGCGTCATCTCTACGTTCATTTTCCATTCTGCGCTCGCATCTGTCCCTATTGCGCTTTTTACAAAACCCGCGGCAGCGCGGCGGAGCTCGCCGGTTTTTGCGACGCGCTCGCGCTGGAGGCAGATCGGCAACGTTTCCCGCTCGCGCTCGAAACGATCTTTTTCGGCGGCGGCACGCCCACGGCACAGACGACGGCGCAGCTCATCGGATTGCTGCAAAAACTGCGCGACACGTTCGATCTCTCGCTCGTGCGCGAGTGGACGATCGAGGCGAATCCCGGCAGCGTGTCGGCTAAAAAAGCGGCGGCGTTGATCGCGGGCGGCATCGATCGCGTGAGTCTCGGCGTGCAAAGTTGGGACGACGCTCTGCTGCGCTTGCTCGGTCGCGAGCACAACGCCGCGCAGGCGGAAGAATCGTTTCGCATTTTCCGCGACGCCGGATTTTCCAACATCAGCATCGATTTGATGTTCGCGCTGCCGGGACAAACGGAAACGCAGTGGCGGCAGTCGCTCGAGAAATCGATCGCGCTGCAGCCGGAACACATCTCGACCTATTGCCTCACCTACGAGGAAGACACCGATTTCCTGGCGCGTTTCGAGCGCGGCGAATTTAGACAGCACGATGAAATCGACGCGCGCTTCCTCGAGATCGCGATGGCGATGCTGCAGGAAGCCGGCTACGAGCATTACGAGATTTCGAATTACGCGCGGCCCGGTTTTCCGTCGCTGCACAACCAGGCCTACTGGCATGGCGCCGATTATCTGGGACTGGGGCCGAGCGCATTTTCGACGCGCGGAAATGCGCGCTGGCAGAACGTCGCGGATCACCGCGAGTACGCGCGGCGGCTCACTCTCGGCCAATCGCCGGTCGCGAATGTTGAAACGTTAACCGACACGATGAAACGCACCGAACGCATCGCGCTCGGTCTGCGCACCCGCGACGGGATCACAGACGACACGATCTGCGGTGAGCGGGTGAGCGCGCTGGCTGACGCCGGATTGCTGCAACGAAATGCGCACCGGCTGATTCTGACCACGGCGGGAAAGCTCGTCGCCGATTCCGTCGCCGCGGAGTTGCTCTAGTAAAATGTAGAGGCGCTTGTGCCAAGCGCCCGCCCGACGCCTCGGCGGTCATAGACCGCCGCTACAGGAAGCATTAGACCTGGCCGTAACGCCGCTGGCGTTGGCCGAAGTCGTCGATCGCCGCCTGCAAATCCTTGCGCGTGAAATCAGGCCACATCTTCGGTGTCACCCACATCTCGGTGTAGGAAAGTTGCCAGAGCAAAAAATTCGAAATCCGCATCTCGCCCGAAGTGCGGATGAGTAAATCCGGATCGGGATAATAGCGCGTGTAAAGATGTTTGCTGAACATCTCGACGTTGATCATGGCGCGATCGAGATGACCCGCTTCGACTTCGCGCAGCAGGCTGCGGATGCCGTCGATGATCTCATCGCGACCGCCGTAACTGAGCGCCAGGATGAGCGTGAGCCCGGTGCACGACGCCGTCTGCTTGATCGAATCGTGCAACCGCGCCTGGCAACTCGCCGGCAAATCGGTGAGCCGTCCAATCGCCTGCAAACGCACATTTTTCTCGAGCAGCTCCGGCGTTTTATCTTTCAAAAATTTCTCGAGCAATTTCATGAGCGCGAAAACTTCCGCTTTCGGCCGGCGCCAATTTTCCGCGGAGAAGGCGTAGAGCGTGAGATAATCGACTTTCCATTCGCCGCAGGCTTCGACCACTTCGCGCACGGCGTCGGCGCCTTTCTCGTGACCTTTGATGCGCGGCAGGTCGCGCTCTTTCGCCCAGCGCCCGTTGCCATCCATGATGATGGCGATGTGACGCGGGATGATTTTCTGAGCCATCGTTAGAGCACGATCGTTTCGGCGCGGGTGGGGCCGACGCTGACGATGGATAATTTCGCGCCGGTGAGCTCGGAAATTCGCTTCAGGTAATCACGCGCGCGCTGCGGCAACTGCGAAAATTTGCGCGCAGATCGGGTCGGCTGACGCCAGCCCGGCATCGCCTCGTAAATCGGCTCGCATTCATTCCATTGCGCGGGATCGCACGGCGGCACCGAGAGACGTTTGCCGTTTAGACGATAGCCGATGCAGATCGGAATCGACGCGACATCATCGAGGCCGTCGAGGTTGGTAATGGCGAGTTCGTCGATGCCGTTGATCATCGTCGCGTAATGCGTGGCGACCGCATCGAACCAGCCACAGCGCCGCGCGCGGCCGGTGGTCGCGCCGAATTCGCGGCCCATGTCGTGCAGCATTTTGGTAATCGTCGCATCTTCGGTTGGCAAAGCCCCCTCGCCCACACGCGTCGTGTACGCTTTCATCACGCCGACCACGCGATCCATGCGATGCGGCGGCACGCCCGAGCCGGTGCAGGCGCCGCCCGCGGTCGTGTTCGAGGAAGTGACGTAGGGATAGGTGCCGTGATCGATGTCGAGAAAAGTTCCCTGCGCGCCTTCGAACAATAATTCGCGCCCGCGCTGCAACGCCTGATGCAGATACACCACGGTGTTTGCGACGAAGGGCGCGAGCACTTTGCCAGCGGCGAGGTAACGCCGGTTTACCTCATCGAACTTGATCGGCTGCGCGCCGAGCGCGCGCAGGATCGCGTTGTTCTCGCGCATTTTCTCCTCGAGTTTTTTCGAAAACAGCGCGGGCTGCATGAGGTCGGAGATGCGTAATCCGGTGCGCGCGGCCTTGTCGCCGTAAGCAGGGCCGATGCCGCGTTTGGTGGTGCCGATCTTCGCGCGGCCTTTCGCGACTTCGCGCTGCTCGTCGAGCGCGCGATGATACGGCAGGACGAGATGCGCGGATTCGCTGATGAGCAG
>JALYTV010000067.1 GCA_030854105.1 Verrucomicrobiota bacterium
CTGCAATTCTTCCAGCCGATCGCGTCGTCTGGCGACGAGCACGAGTCGCTGCGCGCGCGGTGCGAGCGCGCGGGCAAATTCACGACCGATGCCGGCCGAAGCGCCGGTGATGACGGCTGAGCATTGATCGAGCTTCATTTTCTGTAGTGGCCGCCGTCACAGCGGCGGGATTGTTCGGGACGGCCGCCGGAGACGGCGGCCTCTACAGATGAAAGTTCCTGCGTGCTCAACATCCGCCAATGTCCCGTCGGCATGTCGCTGAGAAAAACGCGACCGATCCGCTCGCGCTTCAATTTGCGCGCGTGAAAGCCGAAACGCTCCAGCATGCGTCGAATTTGCCGGTTCAATCCCTGCTCGAGAATGATGCGCAGCCGCATTCCCGAAATCTGCCGTGCCTGTTTCGCGCGCGCGCGTTTTCCATCCAGCATCACGCCGTGCTCCAACTGCTCGCATAAATCCGGGGTCGCACTGCGGTCGAGCACGACTTCGTATTCCTTCTCGATCTTGTAGCGCGGATGGGTGAGTCGCAGCGTGAAATCGCCGTCGTTCGTCAGCAGCAGCAGACCTTCCGTCTGCGCGTCCAGCCGGCCGACGTAAGTAAGCGTCTGGAATTTCGCCGGCAGCAAATCGTAGATCGTGTCGGTTGTGTTCGGATCGCGCCGGGTGCAGACGAACCCGGCCGGTTTATTTAGCGCGAGATAGAGATGCGCGCGCTGACGGACGAGTTTGCCGTCGACTTTGACGTGATCGCGCGCTGTCGGCTGAAAATGAAAATCGGTGCACGGCTCGCCGTTCACGGTCACACGACCGCTGGCGATGAGTTCGTCCGCGCCACGACGCGAGGAGGCGCCGGCGGCTGCGAGAAAGCGATTCAGCCGCACGGCTGAACAGGACGCCTAAACGTCCGGCTTCGTTTTCGGAAGGCCGATGACTTTGCTCGTATCCTTCCACTGCCCGCGTTTTTTGAGCAGGTCGACCCGCTCGAAACGTTTGAGGACGTTTCGCTTCGCGGTGATCGTACTGGCTCCCTTAAGGCTGCGATGTTGCGACATAAAAACAGGTGGCGACAGTAACGCGCTCCCGGCGTTTTTCAAACTCGGAACTAAAGTTGATTCGAGAGCACGACGTGCGTGCCGAAAGTGGCGATCTGATGGTAAACGTGAAAGCGCTCCGTCAGCAGCTCGCGCCAATGCTCGGTGCGCTCGCGTTCCACCAGCAAAAATACCGGCTGCGGCTCACTCAGGCGCGAGAGCGCGCCGGCTTCATCGAGAAACAGCGCGCGTTGCGCAGCCGTCAGGGGCAGGCGCGGATCGGGCTGCTGATTCACCAGCGCATATTTGTGGCGCAGATAAAAATTGAGGCTGCTGCCGAGCCCGGGCGTGCCTTCGAACAAGACTTCGCTGTTCGCGCCCGCGTGCCGATTGAGGAAACGCGCCGCGTCCGCCAACGAGAAATAGGGCGCGACCAGGGCGACGCCGTTGATGAAACAGAAGCCGGTCGGAATCATGGCGAGCGCGAGGCCGATGCTGGCGAGCTTTTCGTGCTGCGTTGCGACGATGCGCCAGCTGATGATGGCGCCGGCGATAAGCGCGCTGGCTATGATCAGAATGGACGGGCGAAATTGCGTCCACGTCGCCATTGGGATTTGTGCGACCGCCTGCCACGCCGTCCAGCGATTGTCGACCGCGCCCCAGTTGCCGGTGTGCGGGAGCAACGACATCGCCGCGCAGATGCCGACGATCACCCCGACGACTGCGACGGCCGCGATGCCAGCGATTTTTAACCGCACGGAAGCGCGCTCAAGAATCATCGCGGCCCACAGCGCAAACGCCGGGAACATCTGCATCGCGTAGTAATCCTGGCGTTGTCCGATGAGAAGCAGCGGCACGAGCACGATGCCGATCCACGCCAGGGGCAGCGCATCTTCGAAACGCATCTCGCGCGGTCGCATGACGAGTCGCCAGGAAAACAGCAGTGCCGGCAAAATCACGAGACTCCACGGGAAAAACCAGGCGAGATGCAGCAGCAGAAAACGCCAGCGCGGCACGTCTTCGTAGCTAAGGCCGCTCGGATCGCGCCCGAACAAATGCTGCCGCCATTCACCGCCGATGATTTGAAAAAACGCGCTGCCGAATTGCGACCAGATCCAAATGACCCACGGCAAAGCGATGACCACGAAAAGCAAAAGATTAAGCGGATGCGCCAGCGCGCGAAAACGCAGGCGTTCTTCGCGGAAAAAAATCGCAAGCACGACGAGCGGTGCGACCGCGAAGTAGATCGCCTGCGGACCTTTCGCGAGACAGGCCAGCGCGACGCAAATGGCAAAGGCGGCAAACCAGCGCGGGCGCTGTTTGCGATCCTGAAACCCAGCGAGCGCGCAGTAGATCGCGCTGGTAATGAGCGCGGTCACCAGCTGCTCGGGCATGATGATGCGCGAGAGCGTGAAGGTGCTGGCGCAGGTCAGAAAAATAGCGCTCGCGCTAAACCCTCGCCAGTAATCGGCCAGCCTTTCGCCGATGAGAAAAATGAGCGTCGCCGTCGCGATGACAGACAGCGCGATCGGGAAACGCGCGGCCGCGGCGTTGATGCCGAAAATTTTGTAGCTGGCGATGATGAGCCAATACAGCAGCGGCGGTTTTTGCAGACGCGGAATGGAATCGTTCGTCGGCACGAGCAGGTGATGTCCCTGCACCATTTCCTTGGCGGCGCCGGCGTATTGCCCTTCGGTTTCGCTGTAAAGATCGCCCCAGCGCGCGGTGCCGAGATGAATCAAAGCCGCCACGGCGATGATGATGGCGAGCAAGGCGTGACGCGTCGGCGGCGGCGACAGCGCGCGCGGCGCGAGCAGCGTTTCACCCATGCGCAATGCACCTTGCATGCGCTCAGTCTTCCCGGAAGCGCGCCCAGTCGTCCGGCAGGCGCAGCAATTTCGCCGCCGGCATTTCAATTAACGCCAGCATTTGTCGGCAGGTCGCGATGAGTGCGTCGTCTAACGTCCGCGTGACGCGAAACGCGCACCAAAACCGCACGCGATCGACTTGATCGAGCCAGCCTTCGACGACGAGCCGATCGCCGAGCTTCGCCGCTTTTTTGTAATCAATTTCGGTGCGCACCACGACCGGATATTTTTTTGACTCGGCCATTTGCGCCAGCGGCAGACCAAGCTGCTCCGCCAGCAACGTGCGCGCGATTTCGATGAAGCGCAGATAGGCGATGTTGTGCACGACGGCGGCGCAATCGGTGTCGAAAAACATCACCTGCACTTCGGTGCGGATGCGTGGCGCCGCGGAGTTCGACATGCCGGATAATTTCGGAAGGTGACGGCGAAAGCAACGTCAACCAGCGTCAGCCGACACGATCTGGAAAATGGCGGCGGCGACCTCCGCGCTCGTCACTTCATTCATGCAGCGAAAGTCGATCGGGCATTCGCGCAGGAAACACGGGCTGCACTCGACGTGATGACGAATGACGATGTGGCCGTCGCCGAGCGGGCCGGTTAATGCCGGCTCCGTCGAACCAAAAATGGCGACCGTCTTCACGCCGAGCAGCGAGGCGAGATGCATGGTGCCGGTGTCGTTCGTGAGCAACAAATCGCAATCGCGCAGCTCCGCGATCAATTCCTCGAGCGAAGTTTCCCCGGTGCGATCGGTGACGGAAATCCCGGTGAGCGCGCCGGCTATTTCTTTGCCGGTCTCGCTGTCGCCGGCGGTGCCGAAGATGAAATATGCGCTCGGAATTTTCTCGCTCACGGCGCGCGCGACTTCGTCGAAGCGTTCCGCCGCCCAGCGTTTCGCCGGGCCGTATTCCGCGCCGGGACATAGCGCGATGCGCAACGGAGCGCGTCGGCTGACGACCGGTCGCGCGGCGGGCCAATCAATTTTTGCGTCGGCGCCGCAACTGCGCGCGAGCGTCAGATATTTGTCCGCCTGATGCTGAATCCCGCGCACGAATTCCTCCGGCACGATTTGATTGAGCAGCCAGCGGCGCCGATGCCCGCGAAAACCGACGCGGCGCGGCACCCGCGCGAGCCAGATTTCGAGCGCGCTGCGCAATGAATTCGGAAATAAAATCGCGACGTCGAACTTCGCGCGCTCGCGCAATAAGCGCGCTGTCTGTGATACGGATTTCGATGGCAGCGCGATGACTTCGTCGACTTCGGGCAACAATTTCCAGGCGGCGGCGAGTTTTTCCGGCGCGGCCACGGTGACGTGCGCGTCGGGTCGGCCGCGCTTGATCGCGCGCACGGCGGGCATGCTCATGATCGCGTCGCCTAACCAGTTGCTGCTGCGGATGAGAATGCGAAATGGTTGCAAGACCGTTGGCGGAACCGCGGAGCCTGTTAGAGCCGGCTCGCCCTCGAGTCGGCGAGATTCAGTTTCGTGCATACGGCGCGAGAGCGCTCCATCGGTCGGGACATATACGCCGCGCTTATAGCCCGCGAGCAGAAAATTCGGGCGTGGCGTTTTCCAGCGATTGTGCACCCAGAACCAATCGGCGGACGAACGCCGCACTTGTTGCTCGATCGACGCGTTGACGAGCGCGGTGATTTCCTCGACCGATTTTCCTTCTTCGTAAACGCCGGGCTCGGCCGCAATGCGCCAGCGCGCGCAACCGATGGTCGTGACGCCGACGGCGAAAATCGCGGCGCCAGTGCGTTTCGCGAGCAAGCCGGGCAGCGATGTCGTCGAAGCGAGGCGGTTGAAAAACGGCGCCCACAATCCCTGATCGCCCGCGTGTTGATCCGCGAGGATGCCGAGCGCGCCGTCGCCGCGCAGCAGCTCGATCGCTTTGTTGAAGCCGCGTCGTCGATCGAAGAGCTCGACGCCGATGCGACTGCGGCCGCGCTGCATGAAATCCTCGATGAAGCGATTATTCAGCCGCTGATAAATCGTGCCGATGCGCACGCCGGGCACGAGGAGCGGGCCGATTTGCGCGCACAATTCCCACGAGCCGAGATGCGAGATGACGAGGATGATCGGTTTTTTTTGCGCGAACCAGCGATCGAATTCCGCGCGGTCGCCGATCTCGATGCGCTGGAGCACATCGTCAGGCGGCACGCTCATGAATTTGATGCTGCAAAGCAGATTCGCGGTGAGCAGTTGGAAATGGCGGCGGACGAGTGCCGGCGAAAACTTTTCGCCGAACGCGATCGTCACATTGCGGCGAGCGAGCGCGCGATATTGCGGCAGGAAAAGCCACGCGAGCGTGCCGACGAATTCGCCGACGCGAAAGAGCAGCGGGAAGGGCAAGAGCGAGATCGAGCCGATGACCGCGCGGAAGAGCAGGTAGACGCAGTAATCGAGCATGATCGGTCGCGCGCAGCGTAAGTTTGCTCGCGCCGCGCTTCAATCAATATACTGGCGGGGTGTCGCAAGATTCGTTAGCCGCTGAACTCGCACGTTTGCGTCGCTTGCTTGCGCAGCAGGAAGAAGAACTGCGCGCCGCGACCGCGCATACCGAGGACTTGGAAACGCGCCTGCTGCGTTTGAAGGATAACAAGCGCGAGCTGATCGAGCTGCGCGAACGCCACGCGGAATTGCGGCGCAGCGCGGCAGGCCGGGTCGCGTCGTTTTTGTCCGCGCCGTGGCGTAAAAAGAAAGTGCCAGAACAAATCGCCGCGACCGCGTACGAACGCTGGTTCGAGCGGCATCGGGCGAGCGCGTCGGAAATTCCCGAGCTGCGAGCGCAAGCGCGCGAGTTCGCCTTGGCGCCGCTCGTCTCGGTCTTGATGGCGAGTTTCGAGGGCGAGCCGGCGATTTTGCGCGAGGCTATCGCGTCGGTGCGGGCGCAGGTTTACGAAAATTGGGAGCTCATCATCGTCGATGACGGTTCGACGAAAACCGGCGTCGCCGAGTGTTTACGTGACGCCGCGCGCGGCGATGCGCGGATTCGCGTTTTCTTCGACGAGCATCGCGGCATTGCAGCAACGTCAAACAGCGCGCTCAGCCGCGCGCACGGCGAATGGATTGGTTTGCTCGATCACGATGATCTGCTCGAGCCGGACGCCATTTTTCGTATGCTGGAAACGCTACAGCGAGACCGCGACGTGGATGTGCTCTACAGCGACGGCGACAAAATCGTCGACGGACATTTTTCGGAGCCGATGCTGAAACCCGATTGGTCGCCGGAACTTTTCGAATCGTACGCCTACATCTCGCATTTGGTGTTGCTTCGGCGCGCGAAATTGGCGGGTGGTTTTCGCACAGAATGCGAGGGCGCGCAGGATTACGATTTGTTGCTGCGGATCGCGGCGGAGGGCGGCCGCTTCCGGCACGTGCCGCGCGTGCTCCATCATTGGCGTCGCTCGGCGCATTCCACGTCGGACAACGTTCGGCGCAAGGCCGGCGCGCTGGAAATGGGGCGCCGCGCGGTGGAGGAGAGCGTGCGACAACTGGGCCAGGCGGGTCGCGTGGTCGTCGATCTCAAAACGCAGGCATATCGCGTGCGACGCGACATCGGGTCGGCTAAAATTTCGATTTTGATCGTGGACGGCACCGAAGCCGACGCCGAGCGAATCGCGCAGCGCACGAATTTTTCGAGTTGCGAAATTCTCGCAGGCTCGCTGGCGGAAACGTTGGCGAATGCGGTCGGCGATTACTTTCTCTTTCTCGCGCCCGCGCTCGAACCGATCGACGAAATGTGGCTGGAAGCGCTCGGAGAGATTGCGGCGAATTCCGCGGTCGGCGCGGCGAGCGCGCGGATCGTGTCGGCTGACGACACGATCGAAAGCGCGGGCCTGGTGCTCGGGGAGGGCGGCTCGATTCTTCCCGGGTTTGCCGGTTGCGCGCGCGACGATACGAAGGTGGATCGGCGGTTGCGCGTCATCCGCAATTGCACGGCCGTTAGCGCGTCGTGTCTGCTCACGCCCCGCAAAGTTTTCGAGCTCCTCGGCGGCTTCGATGGCAAACAAGCGTGGCCGGTTTGCGCCGGCGTTGATTATTGCCTGCGCTCGCGCGACGCTGGTTTCCGCACCGTGGTGACGCCGTACGCGGATCTGCGCGGTCGCGCGAAATCAGATGCGCGCTGTCCCGAATTGGCGAAACGTTGGCCGCAATGGTTCCACTCCGACTTATGTTACCACCCAAATCTTTCTCGCGAACGAGCGGATTTCTCGCTAGGCAACTGAACGCGTGAGCAAAGACAAAAATCTCTGGCACGGTTTGCAGGCGGACGCCGCGAAGGCGCTGAGCGAACGCGATTACGCGACGGCGTCGTTGAGCGAACGCCTCGCGCACGACGGCGTCGAAGCGGGCGAGATCGTGTCGGCTAAGCGCGAGGATGTGCGCGCGACGTGGATTCCGGGCGTGGAAATTTTTGCGCGTAAGATTTATCCGCAACGTTTCCGCGGCGTCTTCGGCGAATTCGCGCGGCGCGACGAAGGCGTGCTGGCGCAGATCAAACTCTGGCCGCAACAATGGGCGACGGCGCGCATGTTTGCCCAAAGTGCGAAAGGCTTTCACGTGCATCCGCCATTCGTGCCGGAAGGTGAAGAGGCGTCGAAATATTTACCGCCGCGCTTTGCCGCGAATACGACCGCCGCGCGCGACTACGAGCGCGAGCAATGGGACGTGATGTTCATCGTGCAGGGGCAGGTGGAAATGATCCTGCGCGATGTGCGCGCCGGTTTTCCCGCGCGTACGATGCGTTTGTTCGTCGATGGCGATAATCACCGCGGCGCGAATAACGCCGGCATCGTGATTCCGCCGGGCGTCGCTCATGCCTTGCGGGTCGAAGGCAACGAGGATGCGATCATGGTCTACGGGACGAGCACGAATTTTCGCGCGGACTTTGAAGGACGCATCGCGGGCGAGATCGAATCTGCGCCGTTGCCCGAAAGCTGGCAGCGTTTCCTCGCGCAATAGACAGCGCGATGAGGCGGCAGTTCGATCCGGCGTTGCTGGAAATGATGGATCGGCCGCAGCCGATCACGCCGGAGCTGGAGCGCGACCTCGCGAATATTCGCTCGCTCAATCGCTGGTTCGGCAGTTATCGGCTGGTGAAATTTTTTCTACGCCGCTGGCTGCGGCCGAACCTGCGCGTGCTCGATCTGGCGACCGGTTCCGGCGATATTCCGCGACTGGTGGCGGATTGCGCTCGGCGCCGCGGTTTCAGCGTCAGGATCGATGCGATTGATCAGCAGCAAGCGACGATCGAGATCGCGCGCCGGCTGAGCGCGTCGTATCCGGAAATCACTTTTACGCGTGGCGATTTGTTCGCGTGGGAAACGACGGAGCCGTACGACATCGTGCTGTTTAATCTCGCGCTCCATCATTTTGCGGAAGAGGACGCGGTGCGCGTTTTGCGGAAGTGTCGCGAGCTTGCGGGCAGCGCGGCGCTGGTGTCGGATTTGCGCAGAGCGCGCTGGCTGTCATGCGCGGTGTGGCTGCTGACGGTCTTCGTTTATCGTGAGCCGATGACGCAAATCGATGCGCGACTCTCCGCGGCGCGCGCCTTCAGCTTTCGCGAAATGCGCGCGCTGGCGGAGCGGGCTGGCTGGCGCGGGTTTGGCCACCGGCGTTTCGCCATCGGGCGGCAGGCGATCTGGAATCCGCGATGAAAATTATCGAGACGACCACGGCGGCGCACGCGCACGTGAGCCAGCGCGGTGGCAAAAGTGTCCTGGTGCCGACGATGGGCGCGCTGCATCGTGGGCATCTCGAGTTAATGCGCGTCGCTCGCGAATATGCGGGCGCAAGCGGCGAAGTCGCGGTCAGCATTTTTGTGAACCCGTTGCAGTTCGAGCCCGGCTCCGATCTCGAAAAATATCCGCGGACGGTGGAGGCGGATGAGCAAGCGTGTCGCGACGCTGGCGTCGACGTGCTCTTTCGACCGGCGCCGGGCGAAATGTATTTTGCCGATCACTCGGTCTATGTTGAAGAGGCGACGCTCTCGTCGGACCTCTGCGGCGCGTCGCGCCCGGGACATTTCCGCGGCGTCTGCACGGTGGTGACGAAATTATTTCATCTGCTCTCTCCGGCGAGCGCGGTCTTTGGCGAAAAGGATTATCAACAGCTGGCGATCATTCGGCGCCTGGTGCGCGATCTGAATTTTCCGATTGAGATCATCGGCGTGCCGACGGTGCGCGAAGACGACGGGCTGGCGCTAAGTTCGCGCAATCAATACCTGAACGAAAACGAGCGCGCGCAAGCGATGGTCTTGCGGCGTGCGGCGCTGGCGGCGAAGACGGCGGTCGAAGCGGGCGAGCACGACGTCGTGAAATTGCTCGCCGCGGCCCACGCCATGATCGCGTCGGCTAAGAACGCCTGCGTCGATTACCTCGAGATCGTGGAAGGCGAAACGCTCGAGCCGTTGGCGCAAGTGCGACCCAATGCCATGATCGCGCTGGCGGTTTTTATCGGCAAAACGCGGTTGATCGATAACCTGCGACTGGCGTGAAGGAATTCGATTTCGTCGTCGTCGGCAGTGGCATCGCGGGCCTGAGTTTTGCATTGAAGGCGGCGCAGCGCGGCTCCGTGGCGGTGGTCACAAAACGCAAAGGCGCCGATACGAATACGGCGTGGGCGCAGGGCGGCATCGCTTGCGTGACCAGCGATGAGGATTCCTTCGAGCTGCACGTGCGCGACACGCTCGAAGCGGGCGCGGGGCTGTGCGACGAAGCCGTCGTGCGCACGATCGTGACGGAAGGTCCGGCAGCGGTGCAGGAGTTGATCGAGACCGGCGTGCACTTCGATGAGCGGGACGTCTCCGGTCACCGCGAGCTCGATCTTGGCCGCGAAGGCGGGCACTCGAAGCGGCGCGTGTTGCACGTGCAGGATGTGACCGGGCGCGAGATCGAGCGCGCGCTTTTGGCAAAACTGCAAAGCGCGCCGCACGTGCAGTTGCTGGAAAATCACACCGCCATCGATCTCATCACGGCGGCGAAATTAGGGTTCGCGGCGGAAGATCGCGTGCTCGGATTGTATGCGCTGGATGAGGATGCGGGCGCAGTGGAAACGATTCGCAGCGACCGCGTGGTGCTGGCCACCGGCGGTTGCGGCAAGGTCTATCTGTATACGACGAATCCCGCAGTCGCGACCGGCGACGGCGTGGCGATCGCCTGGCGCGCCGGCGCCGTGATTGCAAACATGGAATTCATCCAATTCCATCCCACGTGCCTGTTCCATCCGGACGCGCGCTCGTTTCTCATCAGCGAAGCGGTACGCGGCGAGGGGGGCATTTTGCGCAACGCGGCTGGCGAGGATTTCGTGAAGAAATACGATCCGCGCGGCTCGCTCGCGCCGCGCGATATCGTGGCGCGCGCGATCGATGCCGAGATTAAACGCAGCGGCGCGCAATGCGTCTTTCTCGATATCACGGACAAGCCGGAAGCGTTCTTGCGCGAACGTTTTCCGCACATTTTCGAGACCTGCCTGAAGCTGGGCATCGACATGAGCCGGCAGCCGATCCCGGTGGTGCCGGCCGCGCATTATCAATGCGGTGGCATTCGCACGGATGTGAACGGCGCAAGCAGTCTGCGCGGGTTGTATGCGATCGGCGAAGTCGCCTGCACCGGTCTGCACGGCGCGAATCGGCTCGCGAGTAATTCGCTGCTCGAAGGCGTGGTCGTCGCGCATCGCGCCAGCGAAGCGTTGCTGCGCGATTTTCCCGGCGAGCAACGCCGGGATGTTAGCCTACCCGCTTGGGCGCCGGGCGATGTGCAGGATGTCGACGAGCTGGTGGTGATTTATCACAACTGGGACGAAATCCGCCGGCTGATGTGGGATTACGTCGGCATCGTGCGCAGCGACAAACGCCTGCAACGCGCGGCTGCCCGTTTGCGAAATCTGCAACGCGAAATCCGCGAGTTTTACTGGAACTTCCGGGTCTCCGTCGACCTGCTGGAATTGCGCAACCTTGCCACCGTCGCCGCCCTGATCGTAGACAGCGCGCTCTCGCGCAAGGAAAGCCGCGGCTTGCACTACACCTTGGATTACCCGCAGACGGACGACGCCAACTTTCGGCACAATACCGAGCTCTCGCGGGGATAGCTGTGGAATGGATGCTGCTAATTCAAGAGGGGAGAATCCGTCCGTAGCCAGCCCGTTTGCCAAGGGGAAACAGCTTGCCCGGGAGCGGTTTTTCGCCTACAAACTGACACCGCCGATGAGGAAATTTTTGGGCACGATTGCGCTGGCTGTCGTGGGGGTCCTAACGGCCTCCGCCCAGTCGCCTTATGAAAGCGCGGCCGATTTTGCCAAGTACGCCCGGAAGCTTCGCGAGCAGGCGCTGTTAAAAGTCGAGCCGCAGGTTTTCGTGCCCACCGCCTCCCGCACGTCGACGACGACGCGCTATGCGTGGAAGACGAGCATCGTCACCACCGTCTTTTGGATCGGCGAGGCAGCGGCCGGGAATAATCCGGTGCCGAATATCAAGAGCTCGTGGGACGCGAACTGGACCTCGAATTACGGCGGCTACGATAATCCCGATACCTCCTCACGGCGCAATTACATCCCGGTCTCGTTCACACCGCGGCAAAACCCGTTTTACATCGCGCTGCCTTACAACGACGTCACGCACAGCCAATTCAAACCCGAGGCGCCGCTGGTGATTCCGTGGTTCAAACAGGCCTACACCGAGCCCGGGCATTCCGTCTGCAAGGATCGCTGGCTGGCCATTCGCAAGGGCAATCGCATCTGCTACGCACAATGGGAAGACTGCGGACCTTTCCGCACCGATCACTTTCAATACGTCTTCCAAAACGAGCGGCCGAAGCCGAACCTGAACCATGGCGCCGGGCTCGATGTCTCGCCCGCCGTCCGCGATTACCTCGGCCTGCAACCGACGGATGTGACCGACTGGCAGTTTGTCGAAGTGCGCGATGTGCCGCCCGGCCCGTGGCGCAATTACGGCGACAACAACCACTTCGTCATCGCGAAGCGCCAGGCGGAATCGCGCCTTGCCCAGGAGCAGGGCCATACCACTACGCGCTAATCGCGCGGTTGGATGTTAGCCAGCGCGCTTGGGCTGCAAGTGGGAACGCAACTCGCCGAACTCTTGCTCCAGCTCGCTCACGCGCTCAAGTAAGGGCCGGTGCAATTCGCGTTGCGACGCGCAAAATGCCGCCAGCGGTTGGAAAGCGGCGCGCAGTTCGGTGTAGAAAAGTTCCACCGCGTGCGTGATTTGATGCTCGATCGCGCTGACTAACTCGTTGCGCTTCGTCTCCATCTCGACCGTGTAAGTATCGATAATCTTCCGCCGCTGCCGATGCGCCAGCACGGTGCCGAGCACGGCCGCGCTGGCTGCGAACACGCCCGTGATGTCGGCAATGGCCGCGCTGCTCATGGCCGCGATCAACGCTACCAGTCCGCCCGCGGCTACCGCGCCGGCCGGCACGCGCAGGCGCGTCGACGTTTCGTGAAAAATTTTCTCCATTTGCTCCTCCAGCGCGCGGCCGTGGACGCGTTCCGCGAGCGTGAGCTGCGTCGCCTGCAACAGCTCGCGGCGCAGGCGCGCGAAATCCGGCGGCACCCGCGGCGCCTGCGCTTTTACTTCGCGGCCAAATTGCGCGTCGATCATGTCCTGCAATTGCGGCCAGATGCCGCGCAGGTCGGTTTCGAGCAGTTGCACCGCGTTCTCGATTTGCGGCTGCACCACCTGCTTTAATTTCGCTTCCATCTCGCCTTGGAATTCGCGCTGCCAATCGCTCTTGCGCCAGATCAACTTCACCGTCGTCCAAAAAGTCAGGCGATTCTCCAACAGCCGACGCCCTTGCACCGCGCATTCGCGGCAGGCCTGCTCGATGCCGCGACCGAAGCCATGCACCTGCCGCAGTGTTTGTTCTTTGCGCGCGTCAAGGAATCGCGCGACGCGATCGAGCCGCTCTTCGTCGCGCGTGATGGTGGCGACGGTGTCGTGAATTTCTCCCGCGATGTCAGACAGCACGATCTGCGCGGTCTGCCAGCCCGATTGCAATTTCAGCATGCGTTCGCTGGCGTCGCTCACGATGAGATCGATCTGATCTTCCAGCGCGTTGAGATTACTTTCGCGCATGAGCCGCTCGGCGTCGCCGGCGCCACGGCGCGCCAGCAAAGCCTGCTTCGCTGAGACGGCAAAAATCGGCGGCGCGAAGCCGAGCTTTTGCATCGCGGTATCCTGCAGGTGGCGCTGGATCACTTCGACCTCCGCCGGCGCGCGCAAATCGGCCTGTTGCAAAACGAAGACGACATTCTTGAGCCACCGCTTTTGCACGAAGGAAAGAAAATCCCAGGCCGACTGCGTCCAGGGATTGACCACCGAAAAAACGAAGAGCACGAGATCGGAACGCGGCACGAATTCCTCGGTGATGCGCTGGTGCTCGGCGACCATGGTGTTCGTGCCCGGGGTGTCGACGACGTTGAAGTTCTGCAGGAAATCGATGGGCAAATAGCGCTCCATGAGTTCGGGCGAGACGTCGACGGTTTTCTCTTCGTTGCCGAAGCGAAAAATGCAGACGCGATCGGTCGCGGGCAGCACGTCCGCCTTGGCAAATTCGTGGCCGAAGAGCGCGTTGAGCAGCGATGATTTTCCGGCTTTCACTTCGCCGACGACGACGAAGAGCAACGGCTCGCGCAGGTCGGTGAGGAGCGCGTGCAACGTCTCCAGCGCGGCGGGTGGCCGCGAGATTTCGCTGCTGAGGCGCAGCAATCCGATC
>JALYTV010000068.1 GCA_030854105.1 Verrucomicrobiota bacterium
TGAGCGATCTCGAAATGCTAACCGAGGGATCGGCCACGGTATTGCGTGCGATGGGCGCGGTCTTCACTCCGGAAATACGAGTGCGCGGGCGCGAGGCAGCAGCAAACTTCGATCGTTACTTCCGCGGGAAAGTCGCAGAGAGCCGGGCGCACCCGCGCGACAATCTTGTCGGGAAATTGCTTGCGGCCCAGGCGCGCGACGATCGGTTCACAGACGACGAGATCGTCGCAAATCTCATGCTGACGCTTTCCGCCGGTCATGAAACGACGGTGAGCCTGGTCAGTTCCGGTTTGCTCGCGTTACTTCGAAATCCAGCGCAATTGGAGAAACTGCGCACCAATCTTTCGCTCATGCCCGGCGCACTGGATGAGTTGCTGCGCTACGAGCCGCCGGGCCAGTTCATCGGCCGCATCGCGCTGGATCACGTCACGCTGGCGGGTCAGCAAATTCGCAAGGGCGAAACCGTTTACGTTGTCATCGGCGCGATTAATCGCGATCCCGCGCAATTTCGTGATCCAGAAATCCTGGACATCGAGCGTGCTCGCAATCCGCACCTGACCTTCGGCCACGGCCTCCACGTTTGTATCGGGCAATACCTCGCGCGCATGGAAGCGACGTCGATTTTCGAGACGCTTTTGCAACGTTATCCCGCGTTGCGCCTGGCCGGCACGCCGCAGTGGACGCCTCTCATCGGCACGCGCGGCCTTTCCCGCCTGCCGCTGCGGCACGACTAGCTCAACGCTCGACGCCAGAACAGGCTGCGCCGCCGTCGACGGCGCGGATGATCGGGAACGTGCGCGGGCGCCGCCGACAGCAATTCGTCGTCGGTGACATCGAGAGCGCGCAAGGTGGCGGAGTCGTTCTTCAATTCACGCGCCAGCCATTGCAGATAATCGCTCTCCGCCCGCGCTTCGCCCGTAACGTCGCGAGGCGAGGCCGCGAAGCGCCCGATGCATTCCTCATAATCTGCCACGAGCTGCGCGCTGGCCGGCTCGAGCCCGATGAGCGAACGCGCCAGCTTCGTCACCGCGGCCGCGTCCGTCGCGGAATAGTGGGTGATCGCGTCGTCTACGTTTGCGATCGTCAGCGGCCGGCACCATTCGTCGAAATCGAGTTCGAGCGAACGCAACTGGAGCGCGTTTTGCAGCGACACCATCGGGCCCACGCCGACCCGATCGCACAAAACCACGGCGTTGCCGGTGGCCACCGCCTCCAGCGCCGAGCGTCCTTTCGCAAAAACGATGTCGTAGTGCGGCAGAATTTCTTCCGGTCGCGGCACGATTTCGCCGCTGTCACGCCCGCAAGCTTCCACGTCGATGCGATGCGCGGCGCACGCGGCACGCACCACCGGCAAATGTTTCGCGGTGTAGTTACTCAACACCAGCGCGCGCTTCGGACGCTCCGGCAGCGGCGAACGCACGACGAAGCGCTCCAGGTCGACGAAATTTGGCAGCACGCTCACTTCGTCGATCTCGCGCGCGAGTGCTCGTGCCGCGCGCACGCGCGTGGGGTGATCGACCGCGTAATATTTCAGGATACGCGGATGGCGCGGAGGAATTTCCACCCACGGCACCCAGCCGTGTGAGACAAACACGGCTGGCGTCTCGCGAAAACGGAGCAGCGCCGCCATGAAATCCAAATGATGATGGCCATGGATGATATCGGGCGTCCACGGCATCTCCTCGAGCCCGGCGCAGACGAGCATGCCGGCATGCCGCATCTCCTCCGCGACTTCGCCGAGTTTGCTGCTGAATGCCGCGACTTCGTGCCCTTTGCGCAGCAGCGCCTTCGCCAGGTCGCGCACGAACAACTCCGTGCCTGCCCGCTCCTTCAGCGTGTTGTTGGTAAATAGGATTTTCAAAAACCTGCCCACCTGCCCTCGTCAGCTGCGACTCGTTTTGTCGAAAATGAGCAAGCCGTCGCGGATTTCCACTTTCCACGCGCCTTCCTTCTCTTTCGACTCACCTTCGTAATCACGCAGCATTTTGCCGCGATATTTCCAGTCGAGAAAATCAGTCGGCGCTGCGTGCTTGTTCACGATCAGGCGGAGGAAATGCGGCTGGCTGAGCGACTGCCGGCCATCGAGCTGCACTTCGATGTCGCCATTCAGGAAGTAGGGCGAACGCTGCACGTATTTCGCCAGCGGCAGGCTGGCTTGCACCCGCAGGTGATCGCCGTCGATCGAGGCAAACACTCGATCGCGCAGATCGTCATCGCCCGCCGCAAGATTGTTTAAATCATCCGCGCTCAGCTCGACGTGCGCGGGACCATCCGCATCCGCGAAGCCCTCCCATTTTCTCTCCGCCGCCGCGATGTTTTCGCTCGTGGTCTCGAACTTCGGCACCAGCACCGGTTCTTCCGCGATGACCTGGGTTTTCCGCGCCCAATACGCTCCGCGCACCAATGCCGAATGCGATTTGAAGCCGATGAAGAGACCGACGCCGGCCGCGATCATGAGAAAAACAACGAACGCGATGACGATGAGACAGCCTTTTCCGACGCAGCCAAGCCCGCTTTTCTGCGGTGGTGGTTCGATCCAGGTGCTCATGTTGTTTGCGCTTCTGCGGTCGCGCGCAAACGATCATACAAATTTTGCAGACTTTCGGAAAGCACGCGCGTGCCCGTCAGTAGCGGCATAAAATTCGTGTCGCCGCTCCAACGCGGGACAACGTGCACATGCAGATGATCCGGCACCCCGGCGCCGGCACATTCGCCGACGTTTATGCCGATGTTGAAACCCTCGGCTTTGACCACAGCACGAAGAATTTTTTGCGCGAGCGCAACCAACGAAAAAATTTCGACGATCTCGTTTTCTCCCAGCTCGCTCAACTCCGGAACCTTGCGATAGGGCACCGCCATGAGATGGCCGACGGCGTAGGGATAGCGATTCATGATGAGAAAAGAATTCTTCCGGCGCGCGACGACCAGATGCGCGGCGTCATCACTGGTGCGCGCGGCCTCGCTCAAAAAATCGCGTGCGCCAGTCTGCGCGAAATATTCGAAACGCCAAGGCGCCCAGAGGGTGTCGAGCTCTTCCTTCGGGAAACTCACAGGCCGAGCGTAGGAAAACGTCCGGCAAAGTCGAGTGCAACCGCGTTAGCCGACCCGATTTGTGCGCAACTCATGCACGATCGCGTCGGCGGCGTTCGCGCTCGCTTCCCCTTCGCCGAGCTTGTCCGCCACTTCGTCGAAATCGCGCAGCATTTGCGCGCGCGCTTCGCCTTCCGCCAGCAACCGGCTCACAGCCGACGCGATCTGGCGCGGTTGCGCGCGATGTTGAATAAATTCTGGAACAATCTCGCGCCCGGCCAGCACGTTCGGCATGCCGAGGAATTTCACTTTCACCACGAGACGCGCGGCGAAATACGTGAGCCACGAAACGCGATAGACGAGTACGAACGGCAAACGCGCCAGCGCCGACTCCAGCGTCGCGGTTCCCGACGCCACCATCCCGACCTGCGCGCGCCGCATTAATCCGCGCGCATCGCCCACGCGCACCACAAATTTATCGCGCGCGCTGTAGCCGCGGTCGTCGGCCGCGGCCTCGAGTTCCGCCCGAATCATTTCCGCCAACCGTTCCGACGCAGCCGCAATTTCGAAACGCAAATCGGAATGCTGTTGCAAAAGAATCCGCGCCGCATTGCGCATGACCGGGAAAATTTTCCGCACTTCGCGCTGACGGCTGCCGGGGAAAATCCCGATGAGCTTGTCATTTCGCGCAGGCGGGAATTCCAAATCGGTAGGGCAACGCTCCGCCGAGCCGTCGAATTCTCTTTCGCCGGCTCGACGGAGTCTCGCCCTACCGAGTTCATCAACGCCAAGGAGTGCAGACTTCATCGGATGCCCGACGAAAACGGCGTACAGCCCCGAAGCGTTATACAACTCCGGCTCGAAGGGAAAAATGCAGAGCATGAGATCGAGCCAGCGCCCCATTTTTTTGATGCGGCTTCGGTTCCACGCCCACACTTGCGGGCTGATGTAATAGATAATTTTAAGCGCGGGAAATTTCGCTCGCAGCGCGCGCGCGAGCCGCAGATTGAATCCCGGATAATCGATGAGCACGACGGCGCCAACGTTAGCCGACCCGATCTCGGTGATGGTGTGGCGAAATTGCGCGCGAAAAAATCCGTAGTGCTTGATCACTTCCCACAGCCCAACAACGGCGGCGTCATCGATCCAATCGCGAAATTCGCCGCCCGCGAGCGCGCGCATTTTCGGGCCGCCGCGCCCGGCGAATTGCATTTGCGGCACGCGCGCGCGCAACGCCTGCAGCAAAGCGGCGCCGTGATTATCGCCACTCGCTTCGCCCGCCACGAAATAGATTTTCTCAATCACCCGACGCGATCTGTTTTGTAATTTCGACTGCCAGTTCGAGCGCAGCCGCCGCGTGCGAACCGGAAACTCTCGGCTCGCCGCCCGTCATCGCGCAGTCGACAAACGACGCGAGCTGCTGACGCAACGGTTCTTCGCGTGCGACCACCACCGGCTCGCGCACAATTTTGCGGCCGGCGAATTCCGTGACGATGCGCGCGTCCGTGGCCGCGCCCAGAATTTTTCCAAGCATCGACGTTTCCTTCTCGCCCTCGCGCGCCATGCGCAGCAGATAGCCTTCCTGTTTTTGATAATCGAGCGAGAGATAGGCGTCCTGCTGGAAGACGCGAATTTTCCGCAAGCGCTCCTGGCTGATGCGGCTCGCGGTGATGTTCGCGACGCAGCCGTTTTCGAAACGCAGCCGCACATTCGCAATGTCTTCGCCGCGGCTGACGACCGGTACGCCGACGGCATCGATCTGTGCGATGGGCGAACGCACCAGATGCAAAATGATTTCGAGATCGTGAATCATGAGATCGAGCACGACGCCGATCTCGACGCTGCGGCCTGGATACGGCGATAGGCGCGAGGCTTCGATGAAGCGCGGCTGCGTCAATCGCTCCTCCAGCGCGCTCAACACCGGATTGAAACGCTCGACGTGGCCGACTTGCAGCACGAGTCGCTTCTCCGCCGCGAGTCGCGCCAGCTCGCGCGCGTCTTCGGTTTTCTCCGTGATCGGTTTCTCGATGAGCAAATGTTTGCCCCGCATGAGCAAATCGTTCGCCAGCGCGAAGTGCGTGGGCGTCGGCGTGGCAATGGACGCCGCGTCGATCGCGTCGGCAAATTCCGTGAGCGTGCTAGCTGCGCGCGTTTTGAATTTCGTCGCGATCTCTCTGGCGCGCGTGGCGTCCGAGTCGAATACGGACGCCAGCTCGGCCTGCGGCAGCTCGGAGTAAATCCGCGCGTGATTGCTTCCGATGTGACCGACGCCGATGACGCCGACGCGCAACTGTTTCATCAGGCGCGCGCGACGGGCGGAGCTTGCTGCTCAAGAAACCACGCGTAGGTGCGCGCGATGCCGTCCCGCAGCGCGATCTTCGCCTTCCAGCCGAGGCCGTTGATTTTCGCGACATCGAGCAGCTTGCGTGGCGTGCCGTCGGGTTTCGTTTGGTCAAACGTCAGCGACCCTTCGAAGCCAACCACATCGCAGATCAACGCCGCTAGCTCGCGAATCGAAATGTCTTCCCCGCAACCGACGTTGACGATCTCGGGCGAATCGTATTTCTCCAGCAGAAACAGGATCGCACCGGCTAAATCGTCGACGTGCAGAAATTCGCGGCGCGGCGTGCCGGTGCCCCAGACGACGAGTTCTTTGGCGTGGCTCGTTTTCGCTTCGTGCGTCTTGCGCAGGAGCGCGGCGAGCACGTGCGAGGTCGCGAGATCGAAATTATCGCCGGGGCCGTAAAGATTCGTCGGCATCACCGAAATAAAATTCGCGCCGTACTCGCGCTGATACGCCTGGCAGAGTTTGACGCCGGCGATTTTTGCGATGGCGTACGCATCGTTCGTCGGCTCGAGCACGCCGGTTAACAGCGCACTCTCCGGAATCGGTTGCGGCGCAAACTTCGGATAAATGCACGAGCTGCCGAGAAAGAGAAGTTTGCGCACGCCGCTCGCGTGCGCCGCGCGCATGACATTGTTCTGCAACTGCAAATTCTCGAGCAGGAATTCCACCGGCGCGTCGCTGTTGGCTTTGATGCCGCCGACTTTCGCCGCCGCCAGGACGACGACTTCCGGCTTTTCCTTCGCGAAAAAATCGCGCACCGCTTCTTCGTTAAGCAATTCGAGCTCGCCGCGCGTGCGCGTGACCACGTCTGCCCCGCCCCGCGCCTGCAACGCGCGCGCCACCGCGCCGCCGACCAGCCCGCGATGCCCCGCGACGTAGATTTTTCCGGTGAGCTTCATCTGGCGTTTAGCATTTTCTTTTTTTCGCTGACGCGCAATGCTCAGTTCGTGGCGAACAAATCGGGTCGGTTAACAGTCCAGAAAACCTACAAGTTATTCATCGGCGGCAAATTCGTGCGCGGCGAAAGCGGTCGCATCCTGCCCGCGCGTGATGGCAAAGGTCGCATGCTGGCGAATTACTGCCGCGCGTCGCGCAAAGATTTTCGCGACGCGGTGGTGGCAGCGCGCACGGCGATCGCCGGCTGGTCGAAGAACAGTGCCTATCTGCGCGGGCAGATTTTGTATCGCGCCGCGGAAATGCTGGAGACGCGGCGCGGCGAGCTCGAGAGCGAATTGGTGAATGCGGGAACTTCCGGGAAACAGGCGACGCGTGAAGTGACGGCGTCGATCGATCGCCTCGTCTACTACGCGGGCTGGACGGACAAATTCGCGCAAGTCTTCGGCGCGGTGAATCCGGTCGCGACATCGCATTTTAATTTCACCACCCCGGAGCCGACCGGCGTCGTCGTCGCGCTCGCGCCGGATGAGCCGGCCTTGCTCGGGATCGTGTCGGCTATCGCACCGATCATCGCTACGGGAAATTGCGTTATCGCGCTGGCTTCGGCGACCAACGCGCTGGCTGCGCTCACGTTTTCCGAGATCATCGCGACGAGCGACATTCCCGGCGGCGTGGTAAACATCCTCGCTGGTGAGCGCGCCGAACTCGCGCCCCATTTCGCCAGTCACATGGACGTGAACGCGATCGTCGACGCCAGTGGCGACGAAAAAATCGGCAAGGAATTGCAGGCCGGCAGCGCAATCAACGTGAAGCGCTACACCCGTCGCGAGGTCGACGATTATTTCGCGGCGGAAACGGAGACGCCCTACGCCATTCTCGACACCGTCGAAATGAAAACGGCGTGGCACCCGATCGGGTTGTAGCGGTGCGCGCGCTGCTCGTCGTGCTCGATAGCGCCGGCGTCGGCCACGCGCCGGATGCGGACAAATACAACGACGCGGGCGCGAACACGCTCGGACATATTTTCGATAGCCAGCCCGATCTGCGATTGCCAAATCTGGAGGCGCTGGGGCTGACGGCGATTCTTCACGGTAAGGCGACGCTCCGCGGAGCCGATGCGGCGGCTCGACAGAGTCTCGCCCTACCCCGCGCCAGCTTCGGTCGCATGCGCGAACGCTCCGCGGGCAAGGACACCACGACCGGGCATTGGGAAATTGCCGGCGCGATCCTCGAAAAGCCGTTCGCCACCTTCGAGCGCTTTCCGGACGAATTGGTGCGCGCGATCGAGCAAGACGCGGACCTGAAATTCATCGGCAACTACGCGTGCAGCGGCACCACGATTCTCGAGAAACTGGGCGATGAACATCTGCGCACACGCCGTCCGATTCTCTACACTTCGGCAGATTCCGTTTTGCAAATCGCCGCGCACGAAAACGTCATTCCGATCGCTCGCCTTTACGAAATTTGCGCGATCGCGCGGCGGCATTGCAATCGCTTCCGCATCGGTCGCGTCATCGCGCGGCCGTTCGAAGGCGAGCCGGGAAATTTTCGCCGCACCAGGAGACGACACGATTACTCGATGCAGCCGCCGCGCACGATTCTCAATGCGCTTGTTGATGCCAGCGTCGACGTCATCGGCATCGGAAAAATCAGCGACATTTTCGCCGGCTCTGGCCTTACCGAATCGCATCCGACAGAGTCGAACGCCGACGGCATGCGCGCCATCGCCACGCGCTGGGATATTAGCCGACCCGCTCTGCTTTTCGCCAATCTCGTCGACTTCGACATGCTCTTCGGTCACCGCCGCGATGTTGCGGGTTACGCGCAAGCGCTCGTGGAATTCGATCAGCGGCTCGGCGAATTCCTCCGGCGCGTCAACGACGACGATCTCGTCATCGTCACCGCCGATCACGGCAATGATCCGACGTTCCCCGGCACCGATCACACGCGCGAAGAAGTTCCGCTCTTCGTGCTGCACCAAAATAAGCAGCGCGATCTCGGCACGCGCGAAACGTTCGCCGACGTCGCCGCCACGCTCACGCAATATTTCCAACTGCCGCCGTGGCCGTGTGGCTCTTCGCTTTTGTCCTGATGCACGTTCCCGGTCTCATTGAGAAAAAGCGCGATGGCGGCGAATTGAGCGCGGAGGAAATCGTATACATCATCAACGCGTTCACGCGGGGCGAGGTCGCCGATTACCAGATGAGCGCGCTGGCGATGGCGATCTTTTTTCGCGGCATGACGGGCGCGGAGACTTCGCTCTTAACCGGCGCGATGATGCGCAGCGGCCGCGTGCTGGCGTATCCGAAAGATTCGCCGCCGAAAGTCGACAAGCATTCCACCGGCGGCATCGGCGACAAAACTTCGCTCGTGCTCGCGCCGTTGCTGGCGTGCGACGAAGTCTGGGTGCCGATGATCTCCGGGCGCGGGCTCGGCATCACCGGCGGCACGCTCGACAAACTCGAGAGCATTCCCGGGTTCAATGTGAATCTCAACGAAGCGCGCGCGCTGCAACAACTGACGCGCATCGGCGTTTTCATGATGGGACAGACTTCGGATATTTGTCCGGCGGACAAAAAACTTTACGCGCTGCGCGATGTCAGCGGCACGGTACCGTCGCGCCCGCTCATCGTCGCGAGCATCATGAGCAAAAAGCTGGCGGAGAATCTCGATCGCCTCGTGCTCGATGTGAAATTCGGCAGTGGCGCGTTTATGAAAACGCGCGCCGACGCCGAGTTGTTAGCCGACGCGATGTCGAATGTGGGCCGCGCGATGAAGGTGCAAATGTCGCATCTGCTCTCGCCGATGGACGAGCCGCTCGGGCGCACGGTGGGCAACGCGCTGGAAGTCGCAGAGTGCGTCGAAATGCTGCACGGCGGCGGCCCGCAGGATTTGGTGAATCTCACTCTCGATCTCGCGGCGAACGTTTCGAACGCGCCGCGCGCGCAACTGACGCGTTGGCTGAATGACGGCAGTGCGTGGCAGAAATTCGTCGCGCTGGTGGAAGCGCAGGATGGCGACGCGAGCGCGCTGGAAAAGATCGCGACCATTCATCGCGCGCCGATTATTCGGGAGCTGACGGCAGAGCGCGCTGGCAAAATTACGGCGATGGACGCGGAAAAAATCGGACGCGCATCAATGCTTCTCGGCGGTGGGAGAAAGACGTCAGCCGACGCGATCGATTTTGCGGTTGGTGTTGCTGATTTGAAGAAGATCGGGGAAACGGTGGAAAAAGAGGAAGCGCTGATGCGCGTGCACGCGCGCGATGAAGCGACTCTGGCGGAGGCGTGGCCGCTGCTTTCGACGGTCGCAGTCATCGCATGAAAACCTTGGCGTGCATCGCCGCGCGACCCGGTAGGGCGAGACTCCGTCGAGCCAACGAATTCATCCCAGACGGCTCCGCAGAGCGTCGCCCTACCGCAAAAATTGGCCTCAATAAAATTATCGCCACCGCTCTCTCGCTGATCGCGCTGTCTAACGTCCGCGCGCAATCGCCGGCGCCGAAGTCGCCGGTGGATTCATTGATTCCGTGGCTGCTGCAGGAAAACGCGGAGCTGCGCGAGATTCCGTTTAGCGAGGTGATTGCGGACACGACGGGCAAGCGCGTGCTCGCGTTCAATCCCAAAGACGAAACCGATGCGCGCGTGGCGAAGCAAATCAGCAGCGCGCTCGATGCCGTGATGCAAAAACTGAACGCGCCCGATAGCATCATTCAAAAAATTCCGCGCATTAACGAAGTGAGCAGTCATTTTGAAGACACGATGCGCGAGCTGCTGAACGCCGCGCCCGGCTTCGCCTGCGATTTCCCGAGGACGGCGGAAGGGCGCGTGCAACGCAGCGGCTATCCCGACCTGCGTTTGGTCGATCAGGTCTCGCAACGCGTCTATTATCTCGATCCGAAACTCTACGCCGTCGGCAGCCGAGACAGTTCGTTTCGCACCTTTTATTTCGAGCCGAAAACGAGCACGAACAAAGTGCGCGACGACGCGGTGCATTTCATCGTCGGCTTCGAGCATTCGAGAAAAGCGGCCACCCGCGGCTGGCAATTCACGCGCTGGGATCTGGTCGATCTCTCGCGATTCAAAGTGAAACTCAAAGCCGAGTTCCAAGGCAGCAATCACGATATGTATCGCGCCGACGCCATCGTGGCAACCTCGGTAGGGCGAGACTCTGTCGAGCCAACGAATGCACCGGAAGCGGCTCCGCGGAGCGTCGCCCTACCGACAGAGAAGGAATAATGCAGCGCTTTCCTTTTGATCGTCCCTGTCCGGCCAACCTTGCTCGCCCTGAGCGCTCGCGACCAGCTGAAGACGTTTATATTTTCCGCGATTAACCAACAATTGTGCTGCTCACGGTGTGCGCCCATCAGCGGAAGCCGATGCTGGCGAATGCCGAAGTGCACGAGGCGCTCGTCACAGCATCGCAACATGCGAACGCCTGGCTGCTCGGCCGCTATGTCATCATGCCTGATCATCTTCATCTGTTTTGCGCGCCCCGCGACGAAACTCATTCGATCGAGCACTGGATTACCTTTTGGAAGCGCTCGTTTCGGCGGTCACTCGGGGCAGCGGCACCACGATTCCAAGCTCACGGATTCCCTCATCGCCTGCGCCAAAGCGAGAGTTACGCGGATAAATGGAACTATGTTCGCCTCAATCCTGTGCGCGCCGGGTTGGTCACTCATTCCGATGATTGGCCGTTCCAAGGTGAACTCAACGAACTGCGCTGGTAAACAATTCGTATCTTTTTCGGTAGGGCGAGACTCCGTCGAGCCAGCAAATGCATCCCCGACGGCTCCGCGGAGCGTCGCCCTACCAGAAGTCTTCGGAACGATCGTGGCGACCTCGGCGAAGTAATTGCACGAAGCGCCAGACCGGACGTTATTTGCGCCTCCGATGATTTCAGAAACGCTCGAGTTTGACGCCATCGACGATATCGTCGCCGATATCGCGGCGGGGAAAATCGTGATCGTGACGGATGACGAAGATCGCGAGAACGAAGGCGATCTCGTGATGGCAGCGGAGAAAGCGACGCCGGCCGCGATCAATTTTATGGCGATGCACGGGCGCGGGCTGATTTGCGTGCCGATTTCGAACGAGCGCGCCGATCAACTTGGCCTCAAACGCATGGTGTCGGAAAATCGCGAAATGTATCGGACGGACTTTACCGTTTCCGTCGACGCCGCGCACGACGTGACGACCGGCATCAGTGCGCACGATCGCGCGAAAACAATTCAGATGATCGCGAATCCGACATCGGAGCCGGCGGACTTGGTACAGCCGGGCCACATCTTTCCGCTGCGCGCCAAAGACGGCGGCGTGTTGCGACGCGCCGGGCACACCGAAGCGGCAGTTGATCTCGCGACCATGGCGGGGCTGCAACCGGCCGGCGTGCTTTGCGAAATTCTGCACGACGACGGCACCATGGCGCGGCTGGCGGAGCTCATGCAATTCCGCAAGAAGCACGGACTGCGGATTTGCACCATTCAAAGTTTGATCGCGCATCGGCGGGTGAAAGAAAAACTGGTCGAACGCGAGCAGGTCGTGCAGCTGCCGACGGATTACGGCGATTTCGAATTGCATTTGTATCGCTCGAAGCTCGACGGCTCGCATCACCTCGCGCTGGTAAAGGGAACGATCTCGCCCGAGCGGCCAACGCTGGTGCGGGTGCACAGCGAATGTCTCACCGGCGACGTCTTCGGTTCGCGGCGGTGCGATTGCGGCAATCAATTGCACGCGGCGTTGAAGCAGATTTCCGACGCAGGCGCCGGCGTGCTTGTTTACATGCGACAGGAAGGACGCGGCATCGGTCTGGCTGCGAAAATTCACGCTTACAAATTGCAGGAAGGCGGCCTCGATACCGTGGAAGCGAACGCCAAGCTCGGTTTCCCGAGCGATCTGCGCGATTACGGACTCGGTGCGCAAATTTTGTTCGATCTCGGCGTGCGGCAATTCCGTTTTCTCACCAACAATCCGAAGAAGGTCATTGGACTCGAAGGTTACGGCATTCAAATGGTCGAGCAGGTGCCGATTCGCAGCCAAGCGAACGAACACAATGCGAAATATCTCGAGACGAAGAAGGTGAAGATGGGGCACCTGCTGTGAGCGCGTCGGCTCGCGTCTGATCATGTCGAACGTCGTCCCGCCCCGGCCTCGCCTCGTCCTCGGGAAACGCGATTTCGTTATCGTGGCGAGCAAATTCAACCCGGAGTTTGTGCAGGGCCTGGTCAATCATGCCACGCAGGAATTTCGCGCCGCCGCTCCCGGCGCCAACCTTGTGCTGCATCAGGTGCCGGGCGCTTTTGAAATTCCGATCGTCGTGCGCGAGTTGGCCGCACAGAAAAAGGCGAGCGCGATCGTCGCCATCGGCGTCATCATGAAAGGGCGCACCGATCACGCCGAGCATCTCGCGCGCTCTGTCACCGACGCGCTTCAGCGCATCGCGCTCGAGCACAGCGTGCCGGTGATTCATTGCGTCCTGAGTTTGGAAAACGAATTGCAGGCACGGGAACGTTGCCTCGAAGATAAGATCAATCGCGGCACCGAGGCGGCGCGCGCCGCGATCGAGATCGCCAACGTCCTCGACGAGATTCGGACAAAAACATAGCGATGGGCAGACGACGCGATGCACGCCAGGCGGCGCTGCAATATCATTTCTGGCGCGACCTGCATCAGGGCGACGGTCCGGATAAAATCGAAGATTTCTGGGAATTTTTGCCGACCAAACAGCGCGTGCGCGAGTTTGCGCAGCCACTCATCGACGGTATGAACGCGCATCTCGAAGAGATCGACGAGCGCATTCGCCGCTTCGCGGAAAATTACGAATTCCGTCGCATCGCGCCGGTCGACCGCAATGTTCTGCGGCTCGCGATTTACGAAATGCTTTTTCGCGACGACATCCCGCCCGTTGTTTCCATCAACGAAGCGATCGAGCTGGCCAAAAAATTCGGCGGCCCGGATTCCGGTCGCTTCGTGAACGGCATTCTCGATCGCGTGAAAAGCGAGCTGACGCGACCCGCGCGCGAGGCCGCGCCGGCGCGGGATGATTCGACGGGCGAATCATAGACGACCCGATCACCAGCCAGCGCGCTCAGCCCTCGGTCATCCTGAGCCCCGAATGCTTTCGGGGTCGAAGGATCCCGCTGCGAGCATCGCAGCTTCCGCCACCGGATCCCTCGGCTGCGCTCGGAATGCCAACGTTAGCGATCACCTGTAGCC